>LGFQ01000070.1 GCA_001508935.1 Synergistales bacterium 54_24 | reverse complement strand
TATTCCATTTACATCAACGCAGGACCTCGTTTATCACGGCCTCCGCCCCTCTCTGCCAGGCATGGGCAGGGTCTTCGTAAGGGGCCATAAACCGCGTCTCTCCTGAAAGGATCCAAAGGTAATAAAGAGAATACCCAGGAGCGGCGACTACAGGATGATAACCTTTCGGCAGCATTACCGTATCTCCGTCGTTTATGACGTAAAGCTCGTCCAACTCTTTGCCGTCATAGATGCGCTGGATTCCAAAACCGCCTTGAGGTTTAATCCTAAAGTGATAGATCTCCTCCATCACCACTTCTATAGGGAAATTTTCGGTATCATGTTTGTGAGGTGGCCAACCTGACCAGTTCCCAGGGGCATTTATCGTTTCACCTATAATCAATTTTTCTACCTTGTGACGACCATCTATTATATCTTTTACATCTCTGCGCCAGTTCCACACGCCTGCAGATTTTGCGCGCACGTCATCTGGAGTAACCATAAAAGCCTCGCCTTGGTTTGTCGCAGGGGCTACGGCTATAGCAATTTCGGAGGGCAAAAGCATCTTTACGGACGCCTCAATGCCGGGTGGGACATAAATGGCCCAGGCATTGGAGGAAAACACATCCTTCCGATAGCCCGTAACAAAGACTTTACTGCCCACATTGGCTTCAAACCTTCCAGAGAGCAACACCATTGCCTTTTCTTCATCAGAAGCGGGCAAAGAAAAGGCCTCTTCCGATTTACCCTTAAGAAGGGCAAAACTTTCATACTTCATTTTTCTTCTTTCTACAACTTGAATTAACCCTTCTCCTTCCGGCCTTTTAACCAGGAACGACATAACCATCCCTCCCTACATGATTCGTGTTGTAACCAACCCCATGCAACCAGCACCGCACTCACGGCATAGAAGGTTGCGTAGTACAGGCAATTGACGCAGAAGCCCAAATCACCCCGCTTGTATAGCAGACGGGTGGCGTCCAGGCTCCTGTCGGCCTTCTCCATCCACCAACGAGCCACTTCAGCCCGTTCCTCAGCCTTCGCACAGGCACACCATCCCTTTCCACTTCGGCCCGTAGAGGCATAGCTGACAGGAGGCCATGCTCCCAACTCTCCAATGAGCAGGCTGATGTTAGAACCGTGCGCGAGGTTAACTTCGCAAACCACATCCACCATCGCGTATTGCTCCCGGTAACTCATGGATCGGACGGAAAGGCTCGCGTAGAAAGAGCCACAAGGACATCTTATTCATGTAAGGCTCAAACATATTCTAAACCAGAGGCCTTCCTATAGCTATCCTGCATGTCCATGCATGGAGTTGCCCCAAACCCGCGCAATACTCGCGGTCGAAGTCGGCAAGACCGCCGAACAAATACCCAACACTGCCGTAGGACGCCAAATGTACTCCACGGCGCAACCGTTTACAAACGCCCAAGCACGAACCGGGCCCGTTCCCTGCGGAGCATTTCATATGGTGACATGCACTTGATACCCAGTCCAATGCATGCGTCCGGAATTTTTATCTTGCGCTTTGATGCCGACGGCACTTCATGTGTTACCACGGTATGGTTGCCAGACAACGCCTGCGCAACAAGATAATAGTCAGCCAACTGAAAGAACATATTTACTGCAGCAGGTTCATAACTCTGACCAGTAGCCCATTCGCTGACGTGGGCCAGCGCTGACAAGACGGTAGCATTGGGACGCAAAAAGAAGGCCTGCCCTCGCGTCTCGGCCCATTGGGCAAGCTCATCATTACCCGCTCGTATCTCGTCCCCTACTTTTTCAACGCTGAAAACGCAACTACGGGCATGTGCTTGCACAATCCAGTCCCAGAAGGCAGGACAAAAGTCCATCCCGTAATGGAGGTTCTTGGCACGAATGAACACATCGGCATCCAGCAAATATGTCATCAGAACACGATCCCCAACTTATGGCCAAAACGATATAACGTCTCCACCTTTCTGACGCCTAAAAGCCGAAAAGCTTCAGTGAACGAGGTGTGCCCTTCGAAGGTGCTGGTAATCAGCGCACGCGCGAAACGCTTGCCAGCTCGAGCTGTTTGGCTGAGGTAGAAGTCTCCGCCGCTTACTTCGGCCATATGCCGCAACCGCTCTAATTCGTGCTCATAGTTATGCCACAGCTCATCTCGGCTCAATGCTCCGGCATCATAGATCCGGCGCAGCACGACCAACGTGCTTACTTTATAGTGCTGTGCCAGACGGTTCAATTCTCCTTGAAGGTCTGCATCGGTTCGATATTCCGCCCGTAGACTATCCAACGGAACAAGGAGCTCTGCCGCTACGCGATTGCACCATTTCTCTATAGCGCTTGTAGGGACTGTCACTGGCCCGACATCCGAAAGCGCTGAAGCGCCCAACCAGAGATGCGCTAACTCATGAGCGAGCGTAAACATCTGCGCTGCCTTAGTATCCGTTCCGTTGATAAATACGAGGGGAGCCAGCTCGTCGCAGAGGGCGAACCCTCGAAATTCCTCAGGATCGAGCTTGCGGCGGTTATTTGCCCCAACGACGCTGCTTATCATAACCAACACGCCCAGCTCGTCAGCCTGCTCTACGAATCGCCGAAGTGCATGGGTCCACGTAGGAATACGTTGGCGTTCCTCCATGTCTAGGCCAAGTTCACAGCGCATACGACCGGCAACCGTCTCGATGCTGTCTTGGAGGGTTGCCGATCCGACGAACCTCCGCGCCGGTTCACCGGTTATGCGCGCGTAATCGCGATACCACTCCTGCCGTCCTTGGCATAGGTAGATCACATCGAGCAGATCGGGGCTCGGTCGCCTGACGCCCCGCATCGCCATAGTGCGCAGGTCCTGAATAGGCACGCGTTCCTCAGGTGGTGCATTCAGGAATAGATAACCTATGGGGACACGAGCCGCCTTAGCAAAATCCTCAAGCTGCTTGAGCGTCGGACAAACCAGGCCTTCCTCCCAGGCTGCGAGTTTAGGGAACCGCTCGTGCAGATTCTCTGCCCTGTGTGCAGCCCGCTCAAGCGCCCAGCGAATCATCTCCGGCTTGACCTTGACCTCAACACGTGCCATGTCTCTATCCCCTCGATTTCAGCTTCCCGATTCTCGTTCAGCATAAATTTATTGTACAACAAAGGTCGAAGTCGGAATCCGGTGCGGCCTCGTTGCGGGCCACAGAGCCATAGACGATGAATAGAGAAAGCATTTACAGTTAAAACCCTCCGGATGCTTCTGCAGGAGCTATAACTAAACGATCGGAGCGGCTCCGTCGCAGTACAAATGCACGCGAAAGACCGCTCCAACCGCAAAGTCCAAACGCCAGTGCAATGTCCCCCTAAATAATACAGGCAAGCGATCTTTAATATGGATATGAAGTCGGATATATTCGACTGCGCTAAAGATCAGCCATCGCAGCGTGGAGCCTCATCCAGCTTTGCTCTGCAGTGGGGCAGGTCGAGGTGGCATTCTGCGAACCAATGACAGGTGGCGAGGCATATCTTTACGAGCGCAAGCATCACCGGCACTTCGATCAACACGCCCACCACCGTAGCCAAGGCGGCGCCCGAAGAGAGGCCGAAGAGCATCGTGGCCGTGGCGATGGCGACCTCGAAGTGGTTGGAAGCGCCTATCATAGCGGCCGGCGCCGCGTCTTCGTAAGGCAGTTTGAAGACCCTGGCAAGGCTGTAGCCAAGCCAGAAAATCAGATTCGTCTGGATAAAAAGCGGTATGGCTATCCACAATATCGTCAAGGGATTTGCGACGATGACATCGCCCTTAAAGCTGAAGAGCAGCACGAGCGTCGTAAGGAGCGCAATTATGGTGATCGGCGTAAGCATATGGAGAAATTTCTCCTTAAACCAAACCTCTCCCTTGGCCTTGATGATCCACTTCCTCGTGAAATAACCTGCTACGAGGGGAAGCGCCACGTAGATCGATATGGAAAGGACGAGCGCCTGCCATGGCACGGGAAGACGCCCTACGCCCAAGAGGAACCCTCCTAAAGGGCCATAAAGGAGGAGCATCGTGAGAGAGTTGATGGCCACCATGACGAGCGTGAGGCCGTCGTTGCCTCTGGCGAGATACCCCCACACCAAGACCATGGCCGTGCACGGGGCTATGCCGAGCAGGATGCAGCCTGCGAGATAGCTCCGCCAGAGTGGGACTTCGAGCATCTTTACGCCCTCGTGGAGGACCACTCTGCCAGAACCGTGAAGGGCGCCCACGGGGAGGTCCAAGCCAAAGGGCATTTTGACCAAGTCCATCGCCTCCTCCCCGATAAACCCCCTGAAGACCGCGCCCAAAAAGAAGAGGGCGATGGCATACATGGTGAAGGGCTTTATGGCCCAGTTCAAAAAGAGCGTCAAAGCCACGGGCTTGCCGCTCTTGCCCGCCTTTATGGCCTCACCGAAGTCTATCTTCACCATTATCGGATACATCATGAAGAAGAGGCATATCGCGATGGGGATCGATATGACCGGCGCGTCTCCCACATAGATGGCGAACCCGTCGAGCCTGCGGGCAAGATCGGGGGCAACCCTGCCTAAGAGGATCCCGCCGGCGATGCACAAGGCCACCCATAGCGTGAGGTATCGCTCAAAAGGGTTCTCCAACCTCCGCTCGTCCGTCGATCTTAAACCCGTCTTCGCCTTCATCACGCCCACTCCTCACTGGCCGACCGATTAAGCTTTATGCGGCACATCAACTACGCAAGTGGCTCTACGCCGAGCTCCGCTGCATACTTATTCAATAAATTCAAAGTAGCGTCATCGAGCTGAATGCCCTCGCGCAAGGACTTCGCTCGGTTTTCCGTCTCCTTCTCGCCCGGAATGTATATACGTTCTTGCCCCTCCGCCTTTGCGCTTTTTCTCATAGCCTCGAGGATCTCGCTCACTTTGTTTTTAATAGCCGCAACATCGCCAAAAAGCTTAAGGTCTATGGCGCCGAAGAAGTGGCATACCGTGGCGTCTTTCACGGTCAAAGCGTCGCGGCTTAAGTCTCCTAAAGAAAGCCCCACGCACAAGAGTTCCACCAAAAGGGCGAGGCCATATCCCTTGTGTCCTCCTAAAATCTCTCCCTCTCCTCCGAGATAAAGCAATCCGCCAAAAGGATTGCCGGGGCGCATGAGCTTCACTATTTCGCTGGGGTCTGTGGTGATGTGCCCGTCGCTCCCGACGCCCCACCCTTCGGGCATCTTTTTGCCGCGGCGGTCGTAAACTTCAACCTTTCCCCGTGAAACGGTAGATGTGGCGATATCGACCATGAACATATCGTCACCATCGCCTGGAATGGCCACGCATATGGGGTTCGTCCCGAGCATCCGCTCTCTGCCGAAGGTGGGGATGCCCGCGCGGATCGTGTTCGTCAGGGCTATGCCTATAAAGCCTTCCTTGGCAAACCTTTCGGCCCAGAGGCCAGCCATGCCAAAGTGGTTGGATTTACGAACCGCGGCAAAGGCTGCGCCGCTTTGTTTTACCTTTTCCATGCATCGCTTTACGCAAAAAAGCGAGACATAGGGCCCAACTCCCTTATGGCCATCCACAGTTAAACTCAAAGGCGTCTCAAACAGCACCTCTGGGTCTGCATCAGGCACGGCAAAACCCGAATCGATGTTGCTTTTGTAGAACTCAAGGCGCGCTACCCCATGAGAAGGCACGCCCCGAGCATCGGCTTCGACGAGCGTTTCCGCCGTTATCGCAGCTCTGTCGGGAGGATAACCAAAACCTTCGAGTATTTGCGATGTTATTTCGATCAATCTATCATACGATACCTTATACATTACAAAGGCCTCCTATGGAATGATTTACGGCCAAAGACGGCGCTTCAGCTGCCCGCTTCGGCTGTCGCTTTTATCAGCCGTTCCGCCGGCTCCCTGCTCAGGACGGCGCAAAGGGCGAACACCACGAGGCAAACGGGCCACTCGAGGTATATCACGTGCGGGACGATGCGCACGGCTGGCAGCCACGTCCAGGCCAACCATACGAGCACAGAAGCGAGGATCGTCCAAAAACCCGTTGCCTTCCTGCACAAGTTCGGAACGTAGATGTTGGCCAGGATCAGGAGCGTGAAGGACGAAGTCATGGCGAGGGCCGTAGTGACGGTCTTTAAAATCCCGACGGATGTGAGGGCCAACCACAGCGTAGCTGCGCTCACCAGCAATACGGCAAGGCGAGATATGAGGACTTCCCTCTTTGGCGATATCATCCCCGGCACGAGCCGCTTCAGGAAATCTTCCGTGACGAGGGTTGAGCATCCCAAAAGCAATCCCACAGCCGTAGAGATGTCGGCGGCCCAAAGAGCAGCCAGCAGCAATCCGCCGACCAAGGGCGTGATCTGGGTCACCAAGGTAGGAAGAGCCATGGCAGCGTTTTTCAGTCCAGGAAATTGAGCCGCCGCGATGATGCCGAAAAAGGCGCACAAAAACCCGGCGGGCAGCGTTATGATGCCCCCTATGATGAAGCCGCGGCGAGCCGCACGGCCATCCTTAGCGGCGAAAGCTATCTGCGAGATAGCCTGAACCGAAAAGGTCTGGGTGATCATGACGACCATCCAGGCGACCACGACAGAAAGCCCGACGCCCCTTATCGGATGAAACCAAGACCCTCCTGCAGGAAGGCGCGAGGCTATGGCGTCGAAACCCCCAAAATTGGAGAAGGAGAAGAAGAGAGCCACCACCACGCCGATATAGATTATGATGACATTGATCACATTGGCGAGCCCGGCCGCCCAATAACCCCCTATCAGCGTGATGCCCACGAAGACCAAGGCAGTCAAGAGCACGCCTTGCTGGAACGTGAAAATGGAGGGGAGCAAAGCCGCGAGAATCGCCCCGCCCGCCACATACTGAAGCGAAGTGATCACCATCATTATCAGAAGCTGTGCAACTATGCTCACCAATCTGGCCGAAGGACCATACATCCGCTCCATCATCTCTGGGATGGTGCGCACTTCCATGCGCCTAAAAGCCTCGGCGACTAAGAGGCCCACTATGATGCCACCCGCTCCCCAGGCGGCGTTGTACCAGCCGGCCGATAGCCCCTGGGTGTAGGCTCCCTCAGCCACGCCAACGGTCGAGGCGCCACCCACGGCAAGCCCAGTGATCATCGTGGCCACGACCACGGTCGGGAAATGCCTTCCGGCCAGGAGATAGTTCAAGGCTCCTCCTCCGCCGCGCTTCACAAGCTGCGTAGCATACCACGAAATCGCATAGAGCAAAACAATATACCCTATCAATATCGCTAACTGAACGCTCATCTAAAAGCTCACCTCCAAAGAATGTGACGAAAGTATCAAATGCTGCCTCAACTTTACACTCCAACCATCTTAACGAGAACCCACCAACGCGTCAACCGAACGACAGCTCATGCGAGTCTCGCCTTGAGATAACATTGCTCGCGGAAGGCCGCTATCTCGGCTTCCAAGTTTGGATTGGCCGAATCGCCAAAAAAGGCGTGAATGACGGGCACCATCAAGTTAGGGTTTTTCTTTTGAGCCTCCTTGAGCATGGCGTCCATCTTGGCCATCGCCACCCCTTCCTGCATGCACGTGAAGGGGCCCACGTGGAAGATGCCGCACACCTTGGCCCCATTCTTGGAGGGAAGACGACCTTCCATAAGTTCGCGGAAGATCCCTATGACCAGCGGCGACTCGCCCGTGATGTCGCCGTGATAGATGCCTGCGGCCTCAACCCCCTCTATTATCTGCTCCGGCTTGGGAAGCACCTTCCTTTCCCCGTTTGTCTCGCCGAAGAGCCTGTGAAACCGCCAATCGGCAAAGGACAGATAGAGGTCGGCTACTTTGTGGATCCAATGAGGGTTCTCTCGGTATGTAGTGTAGTTCACGTACTCGATCCATTCGGAAATCGAGCCGCGGATGACCTCAAGACCCTCTTCCTCGAGACGTCTAATGACGTTATTGGCGTAGGGGTCGTGCTGCCTGGTATAAATCTCGCCCACATAAAGGACGAGAGGAAAGCGCTCATGTGCGTCGGTGGTGAGGGCAGCAAATCTCCGGCTAGCCTTCCTGCTCCATTCCTTGAGCGTGCCCACGAAGGCCCCTTTTTCTTCGATCAAGCGTTCCAGCTCCACGATCTCTTTCTCGTAAAGCCTATCGAAGGCGGCCTTGTCCCGGCAATAGGGGCGGAAGCGCCGCACCAGGTCATCGAGCATGTCGTTCATCTTTATGGCGTTGAATATCTGGATGAGAGCCCGCGATTGCCTGAAAAATCCCTTAAGAGGTGCTGGCACTTCGAAGTCCAGATAGCCGCTATCGGACGAAGGGCCGAGCACCGGCAGGCCCTCATAACCCAACTGCGCCAAAAATATCTTCAAAACCTCGCCATATTTGCCGAAGCGGCACGGCCCGCTCGTGGTGGGCAAAAAGACGAGGCAATTCTCCTTAACCCAATCCTTACTCCTTTCTCGCGCAAG
>LGFQ01000069.1 GCA_001508935.1 Synergistales bacterium 54_24 | reverse complement strand
ATTATTTCAATTTACAGCGGATGAGGCCGGATGGTTCATGGGGAAATAAATGCTACCACCTGTTAAATCAGCGGCGGCGAGCGCTATTTGGGGTTAAAAATACGATAGACGCTCGCCGCCGCTGTACAAAAACAAGCCCTTAGCCTCGATTGAAGAGGGACGTTGGACAGACCAGTAGGGTTTTGCCTATGCTTTACGCTCGTCTGTGCTTTGCGTAATCGGGGTTGATCAACCCGGGTATTTCTTCACCCCTCAGGTAAGCGAGCACGGATTTTACGGCACCGCCCACCTCTCTCATGATCGTCTCCTCAGTCCAGCCAGCCACATGAGGAGTCAAAATGGCGTTCTTCAGCCCCACGAGCGGATGAGTGGACTTAGCCGGCTCCTCGGCATATACATCTATGGCAGCGCCCCATATTTTCTCTTCTTTTAGCGCCCTCGCCAGGGCTTCTTCGTCTATAATCGGTCCGCGAGCGGTATTTACCACTACAGCGGTGGGTTTCATCATGGCAAACTCTTTATCGGAAAGTAGGTGATATGTCTCGTCCGTGAGCATGCAGTGGATAGAGATTACGTCGGATTGCGTAATGAGGCGCTTCAGATCATCTATAAAAGTCACGCATCTCGGCTCATCGCCCTTTTTGTAATACGGATCGTAAGCCAACACCTGGCAGTCATAGCCCTCGAGCCTCCTTGCAACCTCGCGGCCTATAGCTCCATAGCCGACGAGCCCCACAACTTTGTCTCTGAGTTCGCGCCCCATCGTGTAAGGAGAGCGCCACTCGTCTTTGGCCACCATATCGATGAGCAAGTTCAAGCGGCGCAAGCATGCCATCATCATCATGACTGCGAACTCCGCCACGGTGGTGGAGTTCGCCCCAGGCGTAAACGTCACGGCAATGCCTTTCTTCGTGGCGGCATCGATATCCACGTTGGAGGGCCTAGCGCCGCATTTGGAGATGATCCCCAGGCTCTTAGCATGCTCCATGTCCTCAGCAGATACACCACAGCGCGATGTGATGATCATTGCCGTGGCATCGCTTACGACCTTCCTCACCTCTTCAGGCGTCAGCGCTTTCTCCGGATAGAGAAATATCACCTCTGCCTCTTTCTTGAGCTCCTCAAACCATTCCTCCGGCCCTTCGGGCTCGACCACATATACACGACGATCAGAAGCAGCCAACATGCGCACCTCCTCAATTATTCATTCAACTACAATAGCGAGGTCAGGACACGACCTCTCGCAGAGCTTGCACTGTATGCAATCTTTTTGCCGCGTCGGCGCGGCCACGTTAAATCCCTTTTTGTTTATCTCATCGGTTATATCGAATACGTTCTTCGGGCAAAAGTGGATGCACAATCCGCACCCTTTGCACAGATTCTTATCTATATAAACGGCCATATTATTCACCCCTTATCTCTTTTATAATCTGTGCCGCCTCTTTGGGAGTTGTGGCTATCTTCGCTCCGGCACGGGACAATGCAGCGATCTTGGATTGAGCAGTGCCGCGATTGCCTTGGATTATCGCCCCAGCATGCCCCAAAGATTTGCCCTCAGGGGCAGCCCTGCCAACTATCAACGCCACAACCGGTTTGGTGACGTTTTGGGCTATGAACTCAGCGGCCTCTTCCTCGGTCGTTCCGCCTATCTCTCCAAGAAGAAGTATCACTTTCGTCTCCGGGTCTTCTTGAAAAAGACGCACCGCATCCCTCTGGGTGAGCCCCCAAAGAGGGCCTCCTCCCAAGGCGATGACGGTGGACTGTCCTATGCCGGCTTCGGTCAAAGTTTTACCCACTTCGTAGGAGAGAGCGCCGCTTTTGGACACTACGCCCACGTTCCCTTCCGTGAACATTCTCGGCGGATGAGCTCCGAGCTTGCACTTGCCTGGGGATATGATGCCGGCTGCACCAGGCCCGAGGACAGTGGTCCCCTTGGCCTTGGCATAAGAGAGGATCTCCAAGACATCGTGGTCTGGAATCTCCTCCATCGTAAGCACCAAAAACTTGATGCCGCTGTCGATGGCTTCGAACGACGAGTCCTTAGCCGAGCGGGCAGGAACGAAACTAATAGCCGCGTCTATCCTATGTTCTTTCAATGCCTCAGCTACAAAGTCGTAGACGGGCACGCCTTCTGCCACTTGCCCCCCCCTGCCCGGAGTCACGCCTGCTACAACTTTGGTTCCATAATCGAGCATGACCTTCGTCTGAAGGCGACCGGAGCGCCCCGTTATTCCGAGGACGAGCACATTTGTATCTCTATTCACCAGCACAGCCATCAGCTATTCCTCCCAGTCAAAGCTACAACTTCGCGCACTGCTTCGTATAGGTCATCATATGTTTTGAGATTCGCTTCTCTCATAATGCGCTTCCCCTCTTCTTCCATTGTGCCGCACATCCTCACGACGATAGGGACGGGAAGCCCTTTCTCCTTTTGGTAGCGCACGATGCCTTCTGCCATCTCGTCCATGCGGTTGAAACCGCCTATTAATACCACTATGATGGCCTTGACATTCTTATTGTTTAAAGTCCTCTCGAGGGCGGAATACATAACCTCAGGGCTCGTAAGGCCGCCCATCTCGCAGAAGCACGCAGCTTTTGCTCCAGCATCGCTTATGAGGTCGAGCGTGAGCATCCCAGTGCCAGCTCCGTCGGATATAAGGCCAACCGTGCCATCGAGAGGCACATAAGTAATCGTGTCGGTGGAAATGTTTACAGCCTGACCCCCGATAGCAGCTTGTTGTTCTGCGAGCCTTTCAAAGAGCTCGCTTCTCCTCCAACGCGCCTTATCGTCCAACACGACCTTGGCATCCAGCGCCAATAGCCCCTTAGGCGTCTCAGCGAGGGGGTTTATCTCCACCAGCGTCGCGTCGTACTCCCTTAAGGCTCGGTAGAGGCCCGTCAGCACCTTCCTCGCTTCTTCGACTTCACAGGCGAAGCGCTTGGCAACATAGCGGACCTGATAATCCATTACGCCGACTATGGGGTCTATGAGTAGCGAAAACAACGCTTCAGGAGCGCTTTGGGCAACTTGCTCTATTTCAACCCCTCCGGTTGCGCTCCCCATGAGCAAAAAGGATTTGCTGCCGCTGGGTATGGTGATAGACAGATAAAACTCTCTCTTGATATCCGCAGTCTCCTCTGCCAGCAAAGCGCAAATCTTTTCGCCCTTTATCGAGGCGCCTAAAAGGCTTTTAAACGCCTCTCTCCCTTCTTCGGGCGTCTTGCAGATCTTTATTCCGCCAGCCTTTCCGCGCCCTCCCACGAGAACCTGAGCTTTCAGAACTGCCGGAAACTCAACAAGCCTCAATTCTTCCTCTTTCGTAATGAGCCTGCCGTGAGGAACAGGTATGCCGGCTTCTCTGAAGAGCTCTTTACCTTGAAATTCGTAAAGTTTCATCGCATCGATCACCGGCCTAAAAGATATCTATTTGGGTTCCCTTAGCAAGCTCCACGCCTGCATCTATAGCCCTCTCATTGAGCTCATGAAAGCGCTCGGGGACCAGTTCTTTCATCGTCTCGACCACGTCATCCCTCGTGATGAGGCCAGTGGCCTCCTGGAAATAGCCGAGCATCACCATGTTGGCGCAGATTCTGTTGCCCAGTTTCACCGCCGTCTCGGTGGCCGGCACAGAATATACCCGCGCTGTCGTATTGTGCAGATCAGTGACCATCGCCGGATCCACGATGAGGATCCCGTTCGGCTTGAGGCTCGGAAGGTACGCATCGAGCGCGCTCTGGAACATAGCCACTAAAATGTCTTTATTCTGAGTCGCAGGGGAGTTTATCGGGGAATCCGAAACGATCAACTCTGCCTGGCACTGTCCGCCTCTGGCTTCAGAGCCATAAGACTGCGTCTGCACGGCGTAGAGGCCGCGCTTCGTCACGGCAGCCGTCCCCAATATGATCGCCGAAAGCACTATCCCCTGTCCGCCAAAGCCACAAATCCTTATATTTATCGGCTTCATCTCGCACTTTCACCTCACTCGCAGCATTCGCAAGATTCCAAGTCATAAACGGAGCTGCCGCAGAATATCGGGCGCTTGAAATCCACAAACTCGCCAAGGACGAATTTGCCGGCCTTCTCTTCCTTGGATAGCTTATCGGCTTGTGCCTTGGTTATGCACCGATCCATGATCCACTTTAGCGTTACAGCCGGATCGCCGCTCCTCAAGGCATATCTTCCATAATTGGTGGGACATTGAGAGAGCACCTCAACAAGAGCAAACCCTTCATGAGTCAGCGCTTTCTTGAGCGTGCGCTCGAGTTGCACGGGACGACCCGTAGCCTCTCTGGCCACGTATGTAGCACCAGCAGTTACGACGAGCTCGCAGATGTCGAAAGAGGGCTCGGGGTTGCCAAAGGGAGTGGTCATAGTTCTGACCTGCGAAGGCGTCATGGGGGCCACTTGGCCACCGGTCATGGCGTAGTTGAAGTTGTTGGCGACCACCACCAAAACGTCCAAATTGCGCCTGGCTGCGTGTATCAGGTGATTTCCGCCTATAGAGGCAACGTCGCCGTCGCCGGCGAAGATTACGACCTTAGTCTGCGGTTTGTGAAGCTTTATGCCAGTGGCCCAGGCAAGCGTCCTGCCGTGAACGCCGTGGAGGACGTCTCCTTTCAAATACACGGGAATCCTGGCCGTGCAACCTACGCCGCCGATGATCACCATCCTCGACGGATCTACGCTCAGCTCGTCGCAAGCCTGAAGAAAAGCGTTCAATATCTGCCCACAGCCACACCCAGGACAGAAGAAATGCGGAAGCTTTCCCTCTCTGATATATTTTCTCAATGGATTAATTGGCTGACTCATCGCCATACCTCCTTAATGACTGCATAGACTTCCTCGGGGAAGTGAACGAGCCCCCTGTTCTTGGTGGCCACCGCCGTCCTGCACTTGGCACAGCAGAGGCGTTCGACTTCCCTCGTATATTTGCCAATGTTCATCTCAACCGTGATGGCGAGCTTCACATGATTAGCCACTTGAATTATCTGCTCCTCGGGCACCGGCCACACGGTATCGAGCTTCAAAACCCCAACCTTGATGCCGTCAGCTCTGGCCATCTCCATCGCGTCCATGCACGGACGCACTTCGCTGCCATAAGCTATGAGCGCTACATCGGCATCGTCCATCTTAAAGGCCTGCGTCTTGCAGATTTTGTCTCTATGCTGTGTAACTTTGCCGGTTATGCGCTTATAGAGCTGCTCAAACACATCGGGATTCCAGTCAATGCTCCCCTCCTCGGAATGGGGGTTTAGCGAATATATGGCGCCGTATCCCTCTCCCAAAGGCGCAAAGTCGGGAACACCGTACTCCTCGTTAGCTTTGAAGGGAAGGTACTTGTCTGGCGGCAGGGAGGTATATCGCCTGTTCACTATTTCTATCTCCTCCGCTGGCGGTATGACGAGCCTCTCCCTCATCAAGGCTATTGTCGTCTCGGACATAATTATTACAGGGTTTCGAAACTCCTCGGCGAGGTTGAAGGCCCTTATTGTGAAGTCGAAGAGTTCCTGCACGGAAGACGGAGCGAGGACTATGAGCTCGTGATCGCCGCTCGGCCCCCATTTCATCTGCATCACGTCGGCCTGAGAGGCGAAGTTTTCGCCACGACATCTCTGGACGTCGACGATAACTATAGGAGCTTCCACGGCCACAGCATAGCCTATCCCTTCTTGCATGTAGTTATATCCGGCGCTTGCTGTAGCTGTCATCGCCTTGGCCCCTGCAAGCGATGCGCCCGACAAGGCGTAGATGGAGCAGAGCTCATCCTCCCCCTGCAAAAACTTGCCCCCTACAGCCGGAAGCCGCTGCGACATGCGCTCCGAGATTTCGTTGGCCGGCGTTATGGGATATCCGGCGAAGAAATCGCATCCTGCGGCGAGCGCCCCTTCTACCACCGCATAGTTGCCCAGCATGAAGTGAGTACCCGTGAGCACCCTCTGGGCTCGTTCAGTTGTTGATGTTGCCATCTCATGACCTCCCCCTTCTTAACAACCTTAAGCAGATTCTCTTTTGACTTTTAAGCGTTGATAGACATAGATAGAAACCATTACCAAAATACCCGCGCCATCGGTCAACACTCCTGGCTTTATCAGAGCGAGTGCCCCTCCGAAGAGGATTGCGCGCTCCCATAAGGCCATGTTTCTAAGCCAATAGCCGGAGGCCCCAAACCCGAGGGCGAAAACGCCTATTATGGCAGTTGCAGAAGCGCCAATTATCTTCAGCGGAGTAGCCCCTATAAGAAGCAAAACCGGATCATAGGCAAATATGTATGGAATGAGGAAGCCGGCCAGAGCCAACTTCAAGGCTGTCCAGCCTGTCTTCATAGGATTAGCCCCTGCTACACCCGCTCCGGCATACGCTGCCAGAGCAACCGGCGGTGTGAGATCTGCTATTATGCCGTAATAGAGAACGAACATATGAGCGGCAATAGGTGGCAGGCCGAACTTCTGCAGCGCAGGAGCGGCCATGGTGGCCAACACTATATACTTTGCAGTCGTCGGGAGCCCCATTCCGAGCAGGATGGAAGCGAACATCGTGAAGAGCAGTGTTAAAAAGAAAACCCCTCCGGCCAGATAGACGATGCCATTGGCGATCTTCAGGCCCAAACCGGTGAGCGTGACCACGCCTATAATGAGCCCAGAGCAGGCGCACGCCGATGCCACGCCCAAGGCACTCCTGGCGCCATTCTCCATCGCCTCATACAAATCCAGCGGTTTCAATCTGGTATTCTTTCGCATCATGGCTACAACTACCGTAACGATAATACACACCAAGGCCGCGCGCAGCGGCGTATACCCTTTAACCAAGAGGTAAACCAATATCGCGACCGGTATGAGAAGGTGCCCACCGTCTTTTAAGGTCTTCCACACGTTCGGCAACAGTTCGCGAGGCAGACCCTTCAAGCCCAACCTCAAAGCCTCCATATGGACCATGACGAAGACGGCCAAATAGTAGAGAATGGCCGGCACTATGGCGGCTGCTGCTATACGGATGTAAGGGACGCCTATAAATTCTGACATGACGAAGGCCGCAGCTCCCATGATCGGCGGCATGAGTTGGCCTCCGGTAGACGCTGCAGCCTCGACAGCGCCAGCAAAATGAGGTTCATATCCTATGCTCTTCATGAGAGGGATGGTAAATGTTCCAGTGGTGACCACGTTCGCCACTGAGCTGCCCGATATGGTGCCGAACATACCGCTGGCCACAACAGCAATTTTGGCAGGGCCGCCCACCCGATGGCCGGTGGCCGCCATCGCCAAGTTTATGAAGAATTTCCCGAGGCCGGTTTTATGAAGGAAGGCGCCGAAGAGGATGAACATGAACACAAAGGTAGCTGATACTCCTGTGGGCAAACCCAAGAGTCCTTCAGTGGTGACATACATGTGAGTTATCACTCTGCGCAACGGAAAGCCGCGGTGGCCGAACATGCCGGGGATGTAATTGCCATATAAGGCATAGAGGAGACACGCTCCGGCCACGATCACTATCGGCAAGCCCACGATTCTCCTCGCCGCCTCCAAAACCAATAGTATAGCCAAAGCGCCGAAGACGAGGTCAAGAGTTGTAGGTAATCCCGCTCGATACATAAGGGGGACGTATTCCACCACTATATAGGCGCCCACCGAAACCCCTAAAAGCGCAAGGACTACGTCTGTCCAGTGAAGTTTTGTGCGGGAGCTCTTTTTGCTCACAGGATAGAGTAAAAACACCAGAAATAACATAAAGGCTATGTGCACGGAGCGCTGTATCTGGGCCGGATACACGCCAAATGCGGCCGTGTAAAGCTGAAACGCAGAAAATGCCACAGCAGCCAGCGAAATAACCCATTTCCAAAACCCTGTAAGCCTGCGATATACGGACTCGCGATCGTATTTCTCCAGTATCTTTTCCACGTCTATGGTCTGATCTTCTGTTATCAACTTTTGATCCCTGTCTTCCGTATCGCTCACTTCAGTTCCCCCTCCTCCACTCAATATTGTGTTATCGTTGCAAAAACCTCTCAAAAACATACCAAATGAGCGGCACCTTCTCCACAGAAAACGTGAGCGCCTCTCCTGCTTTTGCGAGATCCACCAGCCTTATCTCTTCACCGCGGAAAATAAAGAGGTGATCGGCAAACCTGCCCACCCTTATCGCGAGATTGGGAACCTCGTAATTATAGCCGACGATCTTAAATTTGCCATCCTTTACGATAAACCTCTGCCCGCCCTTCGCCTCAAAAGGCAGGCCGGCGCCAAAGGAGTCATACTCGGTCTCCAGCAACGTTATCTTCTTCCCAGCGCCGAGGCCGAATGTCTCCACTACCGGCCTCTTTGCGACTGAATGCGTAAATTTTATCGAAAAAGTATCATTCATTCCGATAGTTCCGGCATACACGACAGTGTTGTTCTCATTTCTTATCGTCAACACAAAGACCGGGCAGAACAATATAGCCACAGTCAAAAACAGGATAATAACAAACAATAGCCGCTTTGCTTTTGGCATCGTCGAGGATCCTCGGTTTTTCGATCACTTAGATTGCTCCCTACAGTTCGTCTTGCCGCCCTGCAAGAACTGCCATAGTGTATACAACT
>LGFQ01000068.1 GCA_001508935.1 Synergistales bacterium 54_24 | reverse complement strand
CGACTCGATACGTTTAGGGGGCCTTGAGCAATGAGGCTTTTTAGAGAAGGTTCCAGGGCAATCGATAGCATATCCGGCCCACTCGTCTTCGTAAACAAGATAAAGGGTGCCGGTTTTGGCGAACTTGTAACCGTGGAAACCGGCCGAGAGGCGCGAATAGGTCAGGTTCTACAGGTCGATGGTGAAATTTGCCTCATTCAACTCTTCGAATCGACCGTAGATATAGACCCCGGCAAGAGCGTTGTGTGGATCGAGAGGGACATCTTTCGCATGCCCGTGGGGCTTTCCCTCATCGGGCGAATCTTGAACGGCCATGGAGAGCCGATCGATGGCGGCCCTCCCGTTGAAAATTGTGCTGAAGGAGAGCTTCCTGTGACCGGACTCCCAATAAACCCGGTCAGGAGACTGGCTCCGCATGCCTATCTGGAGACCGGCATATCCGCCATCGACCTCATGAACACTTTGATCAGGGGACAGAAACTTCCGATATTCTCTGGAGCAGGCCTCCCGGCTTCTCGGATTGCTGTCCAGATCGCCCGGCAGGCACGCGTTCCCGGAGAAGAGTCACGCTTTGTGGTGATCTTCGCCGCCATGGGCGTTACATGGAGAGAGGCTTCTTATTTTCTGAACGCATTCCGCGATACCGGCGCCCTTTATCACGGCGTGTTTTTCATCAATCTGGCGAGCGACTCTCCGGTGGAAAGGCTCTTGACGCCCCGCTTGGCGCTCACCGTAGCTGAACACTTGGCCTTGGAAAAGGGGTATAACGTCCTTGTGATACTCACCGATATGCTGCACTATTGCGAGGCGTTGAGAGAGGTCAGTGCCGCGCGCGAAGAGGCTCCGGGAAGAAGGGGATATCCTGGATACATGTACTCCGATCTCGCCAGCATTTACGAGAGGGCAGGGTGTGTCAAGGGGAGTGAAGGCAGCATAACACAACTGCCGATACTCACTATGCCAAACGATGACATGACGCATCCCGTAGTCGACCTTTCAGGCTACATAACAGAGGGGCAAATTGTGCTGGACAGGGGACTTCACGAGCGAAGCATATTTCCACCGATCGACGTCCTTCCGAGCCTCAGCAGATTGATGGGCAAGGGGATCGGAAAAGGCAAGACCGATCCGATACACGGGGCCATGGCAGATTCCCTTTACGCTGCCTATGCGAGGTCAAGGGAGCTGCGCAGGCTTAAAATGATCGTGGGAGAGGAGGGGTTAACTACCCTTGAGAAGGAGTATCTCTCTTTCGGCGATCGTTTTGAGGGGGAATTTATAAACCAAGGTGAGACGTATCGTCCTCTGGAGGAATCGATAAACGTCGCCTGGCAATGCCTCGAGGCCCTGCCACCCACCGAACTGTACCGCTTTCCCGATGAGGCGACTCAGAGACGCAGAGGTAAAACAGTTGAATAATTCCCCCACTACGCGGAGCCAATTTATCGACCTCAAGCGCCGCATATCTACAGTAGAGTACAGCAAGCGACTGCTGGAGAAGAAAAGGGACGCTATAATGAGAGCCATCGAGGCAGATCGCAGGGCTTATAGAATCATGCGATCTGCCTTCAGTGAAGGTTGCAAGCAAGTCTACCTCGCTTATTCGCTAGTCAGGCTCTTCGAGGGGGATGCGGCGATAAAGTTGCTCGAGGTCGGGGTAAAGGTGCTTAAATTACGTGAATGTGATCACGCCATCGCCGGATGCAAATATCCGGAATTTATTGAGGCGGTCGATGAATCGAAGAGAAGAGGCGAAACCGTTTTTAATCCCATTTTAACCTCTCTATACATAGAAGACTTGTTGGAGGCTTTAAACAAAATGGAAGGGTTGCTTTGGCAATTCATAAACTTGCAAGCCAAGCTCAAGGCTCTGGAAGCCGAACTGCACCGCACGCAGATTAAGATAAACACCCTTCAGTACACGGTCCTTCCTGCGTTGACTGAAGAGGTGAAGCGGATCGGTGAGATTTTAGGGGATAGAGAAAGGCATGAACATTTCTTAATAAAAAAGTCCATTACATCGAGACCGTATTTCCAACGATGAAATTTCGACGAAGAAGGGTTATGATTTTATGAAAATGGGAGGTGTTGCCGGTGAAGATGGACAAGATCTTGAAACAGGCTCAGAAGATGCAGGCTCAAATGATGAAAATTCAGGAAGAACTGAAAGCGAAGGAGGTTGAGGGCGCAGCGGGCGGCGGTGCTGTAAGGGTGATATCTAACGGTCAGGGCGAAATCGTCTCCATAAAAATATCTCCAGACGTAGTCGATCCTGATGACGTCGAAATGCTCGAAGATTTGGTCCTCGCAGCGATCAGCGATGCATTGCGCAAGAGCAAGGAGTTAGCGGACGAGCAGATGGCCCAGTTGACGGGCGGCATGGGTGGTCTCTTTTAGATTGACCAAATGGGAGGATTAGCGTTGTCATCGACCGGGTCCCTTGAACGATTATTAAAACTGCTTGTCCGTCTTCCTGGCATCGGAGAGAAGAGCGCGCGCCGTTTGGCATTTTTTATACTGCAGCAGCCTCCGTCCTTCGCTCAAGAGTTGGCGGAAGCTATTTTATCATGTAGAATGAACCTTCACCCGTGTCCCGAGTGCGGCAACCTCACCGAAAGGGAAATATGCGAGATCTGCGCAGATCCTTTGCGAAACCGCATATCTCTCTGCGTGGTTGAGACCGCTGAGGACCTTCTCGTCTTGGAGGAGCATGGGATCCACCAGGGGATATATCATGTTTTAGGCAGCCGGGTTTCTCCTTTAGATGGCGAAGACATCGATCCATCTTTGTTGGATCGCCTGAGGAGGCGGGTGGAAGAATTGGGGGTAAGAGAAATAATACTAGCCCTGGACCCTCAAGTAGAGGGTGAACTCACTGCGCAGGCAGTGTTATCGGTATTGTCAGGCCTAAAGGTAAAAATTTCGCGCTTGTCCTACGGTCTGCCGCTGGGCGGCAGCATAAGTTTTGCCGATCGCGCTACGCTTCACGCCGCGATGGAATCGCGCACCACCATAAAAGATGAGCCATGATCGAAGCTGAGATTCAAATTTTGAAAGGAAGTGATGACATGCATGAGGAAAAGGGTATACTCCAAGGCATAGCGAAAGCGCTCTTTGCCTTGCTGAGTGGGTTGGCCGGTTACCAGATCGCTCAATATATGCAGCAGAATCAATGGCTCCCATGGACTGGGTTGCCGCAGAAGTTGGCCATCTTTTCAGGCCTTGTGTTGGTTCTTGCCTTAGTGGGTTATTTTGTGATAGCACCTCTTTTTATCAGGTTGGTCGGCTTTATTGGCCTATTTTTAGAGCATAGCCTTCAATCATTGAGCTGGCAAGATATATCTATGGCCCTGGCGGGCCTCATAACAGGGCTCATCATCGCAAACCTTCTGGCCCTCCCCTTCGTGGATTTGCCCGGGATAGGTATTTATTTGGCTGTCGTATTGAACATAATGCTCGGTTATTTGGGAATCCATCTATTTTTACGGCGCAAAGATGAAATAATGACCTGGTGGAGCAATTTCGGGACGCTGAAGGAGCACCTCACCCTGAGGAAAGGAAGGCAACCGGAGAGTGCGGTCGAAGGTCGCGAAGGGTCTGCAGAAAAGAAGGGAATTTGTCCGAAGAAGATCCTTGACACGAGCGTCATCATCGATGGCAGGATCTTAGATATAGCCAAGACCGGTTTCTTGGAGGGCGTTTTCTTGTTGCCCCAATTTGTGCTCGCCGAGCTTCAGGCTATAGCTGATTCGTCGGATCCCACAAGACGAACCAAAGGCAGAAGAGGGCTTGACATCGTCAAGGAGTTACAAGAAGTTTCTGTGATAACGCTTAATATTGTCGATGTATCCCTCAGAGAGCTCGGCGTAGAAAGCGTCGATGACGGCCTTTTAGCTTTGGCAAAGAGAGAAAATGCTGCTATCCTCACTACTGACTATAATCTGAACAAGATCGCTCAAATTCAAGGCGTTCAAGTTATGAACGTGAATGATTTAGCTAATGCTGTGAAGCCGATCCTCCTGCCAGGAGAGACGGTCGTAGTCGATATAATCCGCGAGGGGAAAGAGCCCAACCAGGGAGTCGGATACCTCGACGATGGCACGATGCTCGTCGTAGAAGACGGGGAAGGTTATATCGGCAAGCGAGTGGAAGTGACCGTTACCTCGATACTTCAAACCTCGGCGGGCAGAATGATTTTTGGACGGATGCGACGGGAGGTACGTTGATGAAGACATGGTCGTTCATAATAGTTGCCGCCGGAAAGGGAACCCGCCTCGGCGGCGAGCTCAAGCAATTTCGCATACTTGGAGGGCGCCCCGTATGGTGCTGGAGTGCTATCGTAGCTGAGGAATTATATAAGCAAGGTCTTGTAGAAGAGCTAATTTTGGTCGTACCAGCTGGGATGGAGGAAGAGATTAGAAATCAAGCACAAAATTTTGAGCTCCCAGCGACTGTAATAACCGGAGGTCCGCGCAGGTCTGATTCCGTGCATGCCGGCCTTTTAGCCTCCAGCTCGTGGGGGTGTCTCGTGCACGATGCCGTTAGACCTTTCGTTAAACCGGGACTTTGCCGTCGCCTCATGGAGGCGGTAACGGACGGCAAAGGGGCAATACCCGTCATACCTGTGGCCGACGCGCTTAAAAGGGTCCTCCCGGATGGCAAAATGACCATTGTGCCGAGAGAGGATTTGCTGGCCACTCAGACACCTCAGGTTTTCCCCAGAGAAGAACTGCTATGCGCATTCGATGAGCATCAAGACGGTTTTAGGGATGAGGCCGAGGCTTGGATCATGGCCGGCAAGGAACTCGTTCCCGTAAGAGGCGCCAAGCTGAATTTCAAAATCACAGATGCACAGGATTGGGAGCTTGCCAGCGCCATCGTCGAGGGCGGGGAGGTAATGCGCGTAGGGAACGGATTTGACGTTCATCCGCTGGTGCCTGGTCGCAAGTTACGTTTGGGCGGCATTGAGATACCAGATGCTCCGCTCGGATTGCATGGGCACTCCGATGCCGATGTCGTAGTTCACGCCGTGGCTGATGCTTTGCTTGGAGCTGCCGGGGAGTCTGACATGGGAACGCTTTTCCCAGCCGACGACGACACGTATAAAGGAGCCAACAGCATGGAACTTCTGAAACAGGTGGTGGATCTGATCTCAAGTGAGGGTTGGTCTATAGAATGGGTGGACGCCACGCTACAAGCGCAGATCCCACGATTGGCGGATAAAATTGAAGCGATCAGACGAAGCTTAGAGTCGGTCTTACAGTTAGGTCAGAGGCGCTCAGGGCGCGTAGCCAATATTAAAGTGAAGTCCGGCGAATCCGTGGGAAGCGTCGGTAGAGGTGAATGCCTCATATGTCACGCCACTGCCACGGTTGCGAGGCGACCCCTCGGCTGGAGCAGTGAATCATGATCGTGAAAAGCGTGAGGACACGCTTCGCTCCTTCTCCTACTGGCGAGCTTCACATAGGAGGAGCCAGGACTGCGCTCTTTAATTGGCTTTGGGCACGCAATCGTGATGGTGCTTTCGTATTGCGGATAGAGGATACCGATCAGTCGCGATCGAGCGCACTTTACGAGCACAACATAATAGAAGATCTGCGCTGGCTCGGGCTCGATTGGGATGAGGGGCCCGACGTGGGCGGGGCTTACTCTCCATATCGCCAGAGCGAGCGGCTCTCTATATATCAAGAAATTGCAAAACGCTTGGAATCGTTCGAGCGAGCGTATCCATGTTACTGCACCAAAGAAGAGCTCGAAGCGGAGAGGTCGAGGCAAATTTCCGCAGGCAAACCGCCCCGCTATTCAGGGTGCTGTCGCCATTTAACCAAAGCGGAACGTTTGAACATGGAAAAAGAAGGGAGAAGGCCGAGCCTACGTTTTGCCACCCCAAGAGGCATGAGGCTCGACTTTGAAGATGCGATACACGGCCGTAGAGTTTATGATTTGGACGATTTGAGCGACTTTATCATCATGCGGCCGGATGGCTGGCCAACGTATATATTTGCGGCGGCCGTGGATGACCACTTGATGAATATAACTCACATAATCCGAGGTGACGAGCATTTAGATAATGCAGCCAGGCAGATCTTGATATACGATGCGCTGGGATGGGATAGGCCGATCTTCGCCCATATCCCTACAATCCTCGACGCGGAGAAGCGAAAGCTCAGCAAGAGATTCGGGGCTGTAAGCATAGCTTATTATCGCAGCCTCGGATATTTGCCGGAGGCTCTCGTGGCATATTTAGCGACGTTGAGTTGGTCTATCGAAGGAAGCGATGCCGTGCCCACGCTCTACGATCTGGCTAAGAGATTTTCGCTTGATCAAATCAGTTCTTCTCCTCCCATCCACGATGAAGAAAGGCTGCGCTATTGGGGAAAATTAGCCATAAAAAAGGCCGATCTCGCATGGCTTGCCGAGAGAGTCATAGCTCGTGCTGGAGGCAACTTTAAGCCCGTCAGCGAGAAGGCGTTTTTGGCTCTCATCGATGACGTCCGAGGAGATTGCGCCACACTCGTTGAGATAGCTCAAAAGATCGCTTGGCTTTTCCAGCGCCCCCAAAAATGCGAAGGAGCTCCGCCGTGGATTTCGGAGTTGGTTCACGTTATGCGCGATTTGAAGGAGTGGAACGCCGAGGAAATTGGTGAAACCCTCAAATCCTTTTGTCGCGAAAAGGGGATAAAGGGCAAAGACTTTTATCATCTCTTGCGGACGATGCTCACGGGCGCAAGAGATGGATCTTCCGTCGCCCTCGTATTGTGGAGTTTGGGACGCGACGAGGCACTTTTGCGCCTCGAATGAGATTGGAAGTATTGAGGAGTGATCAACTATGGATTTAAACATTAAATTTAAACCCTTTGAGGGACTAACTTTTGACGATGTGTCATTGGTTCCGGATTATAGCGAAGTCCTTCCAGTAAATGTGGACGTTAGGAGTTTCCTCACACCACAAATACAGGTCAACGTGCCTATCTGTAGCGCTGCTATGGATACTGTTACAGAGGCACGTCTCGCCATAGCTTTGGCTCGTGAAGGAGGGATTGGAATCATTCACCGCAATAATTCCCCGGAGGAACAGGCGAGAGAGGTGGACAAGACAAAACGCTCCGAGGCTGGTGTGATCGTCGACCCGTTTTATCTCCACCCGGAGGATTCCGTAGGCGAAGCCGTAAAACTCATGGAGCATTATCACATATCCGGCGTGCCGATAGTGAACGACCAGAAAAAACTCGTGGGCATCATAACCAATCGGGATCTACGCTTTGTCACAAATTACGCCCAACCCATCGCAGCCGTGATGACAAAGGAAGGGCTGATCACGGCATCCGTAGGGACAACGCTGGAAGAGGCCAAGGAAATATTAAAGAAGCACAAGGTAGAAAAACTCCCCCTTGTCGATAAAGAGGGACATCTGAAGGGTCTCATAACAATAAAAGACATTCAGAAGGCTCGAGAATTTCCAAACGCCTGTAAGGACGAACGGGGGCGCCTTCGGGTTGGAGCCGCTGTTGGCGTTGGGGAAGACCTATACGATCGCGCGGAGGCTTTGACAAAGGCCGGAGTGGACGTCTTGGTCGTAGATACAGCTCATGCCCATTCCAAACGCGTATTGGATGCAGTAAGACTGTTGAAAAAGCGATGCGGTGACATGCCAGTGGTGGGGGGCAATATCGCAACTGCTGACGCAGCAAATGCATTAATAGACGCAGGAGTTGACGCGGTCAAGGTCGGCATAGGGCCCGGTTCTATTTGCACAACTCGTATTATAGCCGGCGTTGGTGTTCCTCAACTAACGGCGATCATGGAGGTTTCTTCCGCAGCGAAAAAACGCGGCCGTTGCGTCATAGCTGATGGAGGCATCCGCTATTCCGGCGATATCACGAAAGCTTTGGCGGCTGGAGCAGATACGGTCATGATAGGCTCTCTCTTTGCCGGCACAGAGGAAAGCCCAGGAGAAGAGGTCATCTACCGCGGAAGATCGTTCAAGAGTTATCGAGGTATGGGATCTATTGCAGCGATGAGAGAAGGACGCAGTAAGGATCGTTATTTCCAAGAAGGCGTAACGGCGGAGGAAAAGCTCGTCGCCGAAGGCATAGAAGGGTTGACGCCTTTCAAGGGTGCCCTTTCTGCCGTTGTATACCAACTGGTCGGTGGATTGCGCTCCGGAATGGGATACGCGGGGTCAAAAGACATAGCAGAACTTCAAAAGAAGGGACGTTTTATAAAGATCACGGCAGCCTCTGTCAAAGAGAGCCATCCTCATGACGTGATTATAACCAAAGAGGCACCAAACTACAGCGTGGAGGGATAGAAAACACATTGTTTTGACATAGAAAGGGTTGCTTCAAAATAACAAAAATAATGCACTGTTTTTTTATCCACACAAAACCATCGAGCGTGAGATTGCTATTGCTGACATAGAGCCCCACAATGCTTGCACTTCCACCTCTGCCTGCCGTGTATCTCAAGATATACTTTCTTTCCGTTGATTAACGCGTGGGAGCACCTTCCTCGGTTTGGCTTTGCCGTGCCTGTAGAGGTCCTTTGAGTTACACTCGGGACAAACTGCTGTCTTGTTGGGTTTAACTTG
>LGFQ01000067.1 GCA_001508935.1 Synergistales bacterium 54_24 | reverse complement strand
GTCTTGAACTGAGCTTCATATGTGGCATGAATAGATTGTGCCTTATCGTTATGAGCTCAAGCAAACCCTTGAGCGCTTCGAGCTCCTCATCGGTATCATACCTCCTCCATCCCGTATATGCCCTAACCATAGACCAGTTCTTGCTCTCCACATAGGGCGAGTCGTTTTTCCTGTAGGGCCTCGATCTGGTAAAGTCTATCCCCCTCTGCTCGCAGAATTTATGCACATGGGCGTTTATGAATTCCGATCCGTTGTCGGAGTGTAACTTCCTCAAAGGCAACGGTATGACCCCTGCGGCATCCTCAAGGTGGGACACGAGAAATAGGACTTGACCACACATAGGCTTGGGCTTGGCCTATTTCCCCTATCTCCACCGGGAGGTTTGCTAAAATATAAATGGAATTTAACTTTTACCTGGAGGGAAGGTTCATGGTCGCCAAGATTCCTGTATGCGGCATAAAAGTGGGCAACGCAACGGACTTGCAGGGCGCGACGGGGTGTACCGTCGTGCTCTGTGAGAGCGGGGCGGCGTGCGGAGTTGACGTGCGCGGCAGCTCACCGGGCACGAGAGAGACCGATCTCTTAGACCCGATAAACTTTGTAGATAAGATAAATGCCATCCTCTTGGCCGGGGGAAGCGCCTTCGGGCTCAATGCCGCATCGGGGATCATGCGCTACTTGGAAGAGCGAAGCGCAGGTTTTAAGACCGCCTACGGCGTCGTGCCGATAGTCCCAGGAGCTGTGCTGTTCGATCTGGATATTGGCGACCCCAAGGCAAGGCCTGACGCAGAGATGGGCTATAGGGCATGCATCGATGCTTCGGACCTGGCGGAGGAGGGAAGCGTAGGGGCTGGAACGGGAGCCACCGTCGGAAAGGCGTTCGGCCCAGAAAGGGCCACAAAGGGCGGATTAGGCGTGTCGACTTTTGTAAGGGGAAATTTTACAGCAGCCGCCATTGTGGCCGTAAACTGCCTCGGCGATGTGGTGGATCCGAAGGTAGGAGAGGTCCTGGCGGGAGCGCTCGCGGAAGACAAAAGGGGCTTTGTAAACACGGGAGAGACTATGATTGAGGAGTTTGCCCTAAAAGGGGCATTCGAAGGGGAGAATACGACCATAGGTACCTTCGTCAGCAACGCCGTGCTCGACAAGGCTCAGGCCAAAAAAGTGGCCCAAATGGCACAGGACGGCCTCTCGGTCGCAATCCGTCCGGCCCATACTATGTACGACGGAGATACTATTTTCGCAATAGGGACTGGCGAAGTAGAGATAGATGTGACGCTGCTGGGCCATATAGCATCCACATTGGTCGCTCAGGCGATCGTCCGCGCCGTCCAGCAGGCGCACGCACTCCACGGCGTGCCATCATCTTTCGATATTATAGGAACTTGGTGAGCTAATAAATGGTTATTCTTCCCGATAAAACGACATGCCATTGCGGCATAAATGGCACCTTGAAATCAATTCTTGCCTCGCGTCAGCTCAATCAGTTGCTTACATCGAAGCCTTCGTGGAATTTCGCAGTCCCCTTAGGTTTGCTTTCGCCAAACGGCAAGGTAAAGAAATACTCCTGCGGAACACCTTTCAGGGCCAGATCGGGAACGTTCCTGAATCCGAAACACCCATAGTAGGCGGGATCTCTAACTAACACACAACCCCCCGCAATTGGAGAGTTAAAGCTTCAAGTTTCAAAAGGCCTGTCCTGAAGGGACAATTCCTGACTTTCAGCAGCATCGATATACACTTCTGCTTGTTTTAAGGCTTCAGCTAAAACATCTTCCACATGGCGCTCCCGAGCCGCCTTTTTGAGGTATTCCAAATCGATATCGTTCATGTGAAGCGCGAGCAGTTTGGCTGCCCACTGAGCATCCGCGCGGCTTTCCCAAAACTTAGCCGCAGCCAGCCTGTCTATTGCCAAATCTTCGATACTGATTACGAAGACTTCCATGCCCTCTATTTCTACAGTGACTATTTTTTCGGAAGAACCTGCTAAAATTTCGTCGGGTATTTCTATCGCAACATCGAGCTCCTCGTGATACCAATGCCTTTCGCCAAACCGGCGCGAAAAACCCATCTCCTCCAAAACGGGCTTGACCCGCTCTCTTCCACTAACCACCAGGTCGATGTCTTTCGTGGCATATCCGCCCAAGGTATAAAATTCTAACGCTCGATCCCCTACCAAAATAGGTTTGATCCCCTGAGGTTTAAGTGCCTCCGTTAAGACCGCAAGCACGCCTAAGGCACGCCGAAGCGGGTTTTTTTCTCGTTTTAGACTGTTAAGAAAGTCAACCAATCGCCTGTTCATTCCATGTAATACCCTATCGGTCCTGGGCAGGCACAAAGCCTACCCCTCTATTTCGTTTGTTCATCTCATGCGATACCTTCGGGGGCCGATCTTTTCTACGCTTCCATCGGCCAAGGCTTTCTGCCACCGCTTGCGATCCAACAAGAACAAAACAATGTCTTCTTCGGCATCGCGAGGCCTGTTGGAACGCGGGCTCTTGCCGAATTGACCCTCCCAAGATATATGAAAGCGTGACGATTTCTTTTTCAGCCGATTTATATACTCGTCATAATCTACCCTGCCCATATTTACCCTACCCATCTCTCTCGCTGTCGCGGCCTCAAAATCGCGATGGCGTGCCATCATCTTTCGACATCATAGGAGAGCTCCGATAGCATCAAGACAACCCCTTCGCCTTCATCGCCTGGGTTATCGCGCGGGCAGCTACGATGCCGCTGGCCGACGATTGTATCAGGCCTCGCGTTATGCCAGCCCCGTCTCCTGCAGCATAAAGGCCCCGAATCGGCGTCTGAAGGTCGCCGTTCACCGATAAGCGCAGGCTGTAAAACTTCACTTCAACTCCATAGAGGAGGGTATGGGGTCCATCGATCCCCGGCATTATGGCATCGAGGGCGTTCACCATCTCCAAAATATCTTTCAGATGGCGATAGGGAAGAGCGAAGGATATATCCCCCGGTTCTGCATCTTTCAGCGTCGGACGAGTGAGGCCGCGCTCTATCCTCGAGCGCGTCGACCTGCGCCCCGCTTTTAGGTCGCCGAGACGTTGAATCAAGGCTCCACCGCCCAGCATGTTCGCCAACCTCGCGATGTGGGCTCCGTAGCCGTTCGGATCCCTAAAGGGCTCCGTGAACTCCGTGCTCACCAATATGGCAAAGTTCGTGTTGTCTGTTTTATGGTCTCGATAGCTGTGGCCGTTTACGGTGACCACGTCCCATTCGCTCTGGTACTCCGTTACCACTTCCCCGTGAGGGCACATGCAGAACGTGCGCACCTTGTCGTCAAAGGTGGGGGCATCGAAAAGTACCTTGACCTCGTAGAATTGCTGCGTTATCGCCTCGCTCCACTCCGCCGGCATTTCCAAGCGGAGACCCACGTCCACAGGGATCGAGTCGACGGGAAGACCAAGGTCCTTGGCCAAGCGCTCGACCCACGGGGCTCCGACTCTCCCAGGCGCAAGGATCACGGCTTGAGCCGCTATGAAGCTGCCATCGCCCAACGTAACACCCTTTACGCTTCCGCCCTCTGCGACCACCCCCGTAACCTCAGTCTCCATAAACATAGCGGCTTTGCCCTCGAGCTCGTCGTAGAAGCCGCGGAGGATGAACGAAGACTTATCCGTGCCGACGTGGCGGATCTTGGCCGGAATGACCTGAAGGCCAGCGCCCCTCCCTTTTTTTACCACTTCGGCTGCGAAGGAAGGGTCCGGTTCATAAAGAGGGGTATCGTCTCCATATCTCATATAAGCGGCATCGACTTCTTCGATGAGGGTGCAGAGGCGTTCTCGGCCCACATAGCGCTCCAAGTTTCCGCCGAATTCCGGAGTCAGGGTGAGCTTGCCATCGCTAAAGGCCCCCGCCCCACCCCAACCCGAAAGCACCCCGCAGGGGTTGCAGTGGGCACAGGAGGATGTCATTCCTGCTTTGAGCGGGCAAAGGCGTTCGCCTAAGGGTTTGCCCTTGTCTATAACGGCTACATCCAAACCGCTCTTCACCAGCTCCCGGGCTGCAAAAATCCCGGCTGGACCGGCCCCAACAACCACCACATCAAAACGATCGCTCATGCCACTCCCCCGACCTCCAGGTGATGCCTTTAGTTTACAGTAAGGCCGTAAAAAGGCAAATGCGCCTTTATTTTTGACGATCTCGGCTGCACTCCGGGCAAAGGCCGTAGACGACGAGCTGCTTGCCCTGCACCTTCACGCCGTCGGGCACATCGACGTGAGGAAGGGTTTGACCTAAAAGGCAGATCATCTTGCCGCAACTCAGACAAAGAAAGTGGGGATGGTCCCCTGGACAACCGACGACATCGGGATCGTGGGCGCAAAACCTCCACTTGCCGTCGACGCCCTGGACCTTATGCGCCAGCCTTGCTTCCTCCAAGAGATACAAGTTTCTGTATATGGTGACCCGATCCAGCTGTCCCTTTAAGGCCTCGGCCACTTCGCCGTGAGAGGCCGGCCTGCCGATGCGATATAGAGCCCCCAAGACCGCCTCCCTGGCATCCGTGGGCCTCAGGCCCGCACTTTCCAAGATCTTGTTGTAGTCTGTCATGGTCTATTGGCGAAAGGGCACACTGGGAAGTTGCACGCGGCACAATGGCGGCAAAGCCCCCCGACGCCCCATCGCCTCACCTCCCCCTTAAGAGGCACGACTCCGGCAAAAAGCCTCTCGAGCAACGGGTCCAGCGTGGTCCACTCGTCGTGCACGACGCACGCCGGAGCCCCAACTATAAAGGCGCTTCCACGCTTGGCGAGCATCAACATAGTGCCCGGAAGGGCCGGTACCCCTTGGAATATCACCTCATCGGATGTAGATGCTATGGCCGACGGCGTGCAGTCATCCGCGTCGACGCTCATGCCGCCCGTGCATATTACGAGATCGGCCCCGTCGTGCAGGAACGATTCGATGGCGCCCTCGATCTCTCCTTGGGCGTCGCCCACTACGACCTGCCCGATGAGCGAGCCGCCGAACCTACGGATTTTCTTCTCGAGTTTGGGGCGGAAGGCATCGGATATCAACCCGTCGGCCAATTCCTTCCCTGTGGTCACAAGCGCTACGCGCAAATTGATAAATGGGGCTACCCCCATGGGCTTGGCAAGACCTACAGCCCTGACAACCCGCTCCCGCCGCATAAAAAGCGGCCTTATCCTCATGGCAGCCACGACCTCGCCAGATGAGACCGAAGCCTTGGGCAGCAGTGTAGCCAATAACCACTGGTCATCCTCATTTATGGCATGTACACATTCCTCATCGAAAATCAAAAGGCCCGCCACTTCAGAAACGAGGTTGCATTTGCCCTCGTCTGGCCCGGTAATCTTTAAACCCTCGCCCGCCAAGGCCTTTGCCAATTCCAGAGCCGCCTCATCCTCATGAAGCTCATCGCTTTCCAATTCCAAGACGCTAACGCGCTGGCGTCCCATGGCGCGCAGGGTCGGCAAATCCTCCTCGGTCACCACGTGTCCTTTTTTGAAGCGCGGCCCTTTGTAGCCGCTATTAGCGTCGATCTGAGTGAGGTCGTGCGAGAGGGGAAGCCCTACAGCCTCCTCGATAGTCAAGGTCTTCACCTTCATATGCCATTTCTCCTTTCTCGTCGAGCGCTAAAAGGCACTTTGCACTCCCGCTCAAACTGCGCTTCCGTGCAAGGGTCGATGGTGCAAGGGTTGGGAACGCTCCTTAAAATATAGATACATTCAGGTTTTACCGCCATGCGCACCCTCTGGCCCTCCGAAAGCTCCATAGTGGCATACGATCCGTTCAGGAACTCCACCTGCCATTGAAGGTTGCAGGCGCGCACGAAAAGGCGAGTGGTTCCGCCAAACACGACCCTTTCCGCCACCACCCCTTCCATCACGTTATCCTCGAGCTCGGGATCTACGGGAAGATCGGGGTAAAGGAGCTTTACGTGGTGCGGCGCCACGAAGGCCGTCGCATCCCCCTCAACCTTCACGGGAGGCCGAAGCGCAAGGCGCCCCCCATCCCAGACTATCCAATAGAGGCCGTTTCTTTCTTCGATTACTCCGTGGATTAGGGTGCCCCAGCCGAGGGAGTGCCAGGTTGAGCCCTGAACAGATGGGTCCCACAAGCTTTGAACCGGTATTGAGGTAACAAGCTCTCCGTCGCGAATGAAAAAGACGCGGTCTGCCATGGAACAGACGTCTTCTATGTCGTGAGTCACATATATGATAGGCGTCTTCGTCTCGTTGAACAGGCCTTTCAGCTCTCGCCTCAATGCCCTCCGCACCGGACCGTCGAGGGCGTTAAAGGGCTCGTCGAGGAGCAAGAGGTCAGGTCCCGGGGCGAGCGCGCGCGCCAAGGCCACGCGCTGGCGCTGACCCCCTGAAAGCTGATGGGGGTATCTATCGGAGAGCTCGTCGAGCCTCACCATGTGCAACCACTCCATCGCGACTTCCAACCTGTCGCTACACTTGAGTCCGTAAGCGACGTTTTCCAGCGCAGTCAAATGAGGAAACAGCGACAACTCCTGAAACACCAGCCCGATGCGCCTCTCCTTGGGAGGCAGCGAGATCTTCTTCGACGCGTCGGCCAATGTCCGGCCGTTAAGCTTTATATATCCTTCGTCGGGCTTTGAAAGCCCAGCGAGTACCCTCAGTGTTTGGCTTTTGCCCGCACCGCTGGGACCGAAGATAACGCCTATTTCCTCACCGAGCGTCAGCGCGACGTCGAGCCTGAAAGAGCCGAGTTTTTTAAGGAAACGGGCATCAAGACGCTCTTCCATGTGCGCCCTCCATGCGCCTCACGAGCAACAGGCTCATCACGCCTACGCCCGTTAAAAGGATCGCCGCCATGTTGGCACCGACCAGGTCCAGGGCTTCCACGCGGCTGTAGATATATAGCGGCAAAGTTTGCGTCCTGCCCGGGATGTTTCCAGCTATCATAAGCGTGACGCCGAAGTCCCCCAAGGCCCGCGCCGAAGCGAGCGCCAATCCCGCCATCAAGAATCGCTTGGCGATCGGGAAAGAGACTCTCCAAAAGACCGCAAGTTCGCCGTCGCCCAACGTCCGCGCAGCCTCTTCGAGCCCAACGTCGACGGAGGCGAAGCCCGATCGCGCCGATTGAACCATGATCGGAAGCGACGGAAAAAGGGGAGCTATCGCGGCGGCGGGAAAGGAAAAAAGCAAGCCCAGCTCCCGCATAAATGGGAGTCGACCAAATAGCATCAACAGGTAAAGTCCGAGCACGGACGGCGGGAGCACTACGGGGAGGAGGATCAACAGGTTCAAGGCCTCCTTGCCGCGGAAATTTCGCCTCGCCAAAAGCCAACCCAAGGAGGTGCCTATGACCAAAAGAAGCGGAACGTCCACTGCGAGCACCTTGAGGCTCAAAATCAGCGAAGATATCAATTGCTCCTCACCGGCTCGAAACCCCACTTTTCCCAGATCGACGCTGCCGCATCTGATCTGATATAGCGCCAAAACTCGGTTATATTCTCGGTAGCACGACTTTTTATCAACCCTCCCGAGTTCTCAAGAGGCGCTATAGGCAGTTTTACGTGAGATCCTTTGCTTGCCTTTATGGCCAGGGAAAGCGACACTATTGCCACGTCAGCGCCGCCGCTCGTCGCGGCGAGTATGGCCTGCTCCACTGAGCCCATGACGATGAGCCTTCCCTCTTTCATCAGCGTATCGTATAGCCCTATAGAGACGAGATATTCGCCGGCCGCTTTGCCAAAAGGAGCTGCGGCGGGGTCCGCAATGGCAATTCGGACCTTCTCGCCCCTCAAAGCCCCCAGGGAGATCGCTTCATCCTTAGGCCACCAGGCCACGGCAGGAGCTTTGGCCATGGGAGCGATGTCGTACAGCAGCCCATCTTTTTTCAGCTTCTCCGTCCACTCGGGACTTGCCGACAAAAAAAGGCAAAAGGGCGCACCTGAAATTATCTGTGCTGCAAGCTTCCCAGAAGCCCCCGATACCAACTGGGGCGCTTCGCCAAAATCGGCCTCCTCGAAAGCGGCTGCGAGCTCAAGGGCGCATTCGTGCATGCTCGCGGCAACGGCCACCACGTCCTCAGAAGCAGCAAAGGCACTTATTTTTGGCAAGAAAATTGCTACCAAGACCATTGTGACAATCACACATAGATGGACTTTGCATTTCACGATCCCCCACCTCCATAGACTTTCGTAGAAGGTAACACTTTCCCCCTCAAAATGCAACTCGGTTGCATTAGGAACAAAAGCGACCATGATTCGCCAGAAAATAACCAAACGCGCCGGTCGAGTTCATAGACACAGCTATCCGATCAATTTAACGTCGATCGGATAGCGTGCAGGAGCCAATTGTATTAGCCAACTTGGGTTATGAATGCAGGGATATTACTTTGACCTCCGCTACCTTGCACATCGGCTTTGTCGCTTTCTCCATCGTCACAAGTTCATCGACGCCGGATATGATCGCGGCCCCGATATGAAGTGCATCGATGGGCGTCATGTCGTATTTTGACGCCATGTTGAGTGCGCACTCGGTCAGCCTTGGCGACGTCGCTACGTTCTCCGATGCGCTATCGAAGATAGCCTTCATGAATTCGACCTCTTCCCGCTTTTTAAGAAATGTCGGCTTAAGGAGCACTTCAAGCTTGAGATAGTCGCTGACCACCGGCTCTCGGTTTGGATCATCCAACACCTGAAGGGCACGCCTGGCAACCGACTCTTCGCCTTGAAAAGCTGCAATGAGAACATTCGCATCAATATAGGTCCGCTTCATCGCCTTCAAGCTCTCCCCGGCGCCGTTTTACCTCTTCAAGTACTTCCTCTTCGCTGAGAAGTTGCACGCCCGCAGCAATGGCCTTGTTTCGTAAAGCTATAAGCTTTTTACCCAGAACCGT
>LGFQ01000007.1 GCA_001508935.1 Synergistales bacterium 54_24 | reverse complement strand
AAAAAGCAATACTCCTGCGTATGATTTCGTTGGCACGGCGCAAGCCTTAGGTTCTCTTAGCTCCAACTCCTTCATGCGATCACGTTCCGCGCTCGTCATTCCAGGACGTATGCCTTGGCTTCGCTTCAGCCTGCCTGATCCAAGTAATTTAAGGGTTTCAGGTGTACAATCACTCTTAGGGGCTATGGAGTTAATAGCAGCCCACTCAAGAAGGGTATTCCTTCTCATGTTCAAATACCATACGAACCGCCCGTTCCTTTACCTATGTGCGAGTATCTGATTTGTGTTTTCATGACTTCCTTCTCTTGAAGAATCTTACTCTCCGTCAATCCCGGGGCAGTTCACTTTTTAAGTTTAATAAGGGCAGCCAAGAGGTGGCGCAAGATCACTTTCACCAAAGTAGAACTTGCCCGAGCTGGACAGGCTCAGGGATGGACTCGAGCATTGTAGGTCTGGAAGAGGAGGTGAATGGAATGGTGGTCTAAGAAAATCATGGGCCATTCACTTTTACAGGAAAAGTGGGACTTGACCGCTATGGAGAGCTGGCCGAGGTGAAAGATCCAAGCGGTACCACCCGTTTGGGGCAAGTCATGCTCGTGAGCGAGGAGGCTATGCTGGTTCAAGTCTTTGCCGGCACTCAGGGACTCGTGACCGAGGCTGCGAGGGTGCGCTTTTTAGGCAAGGGGCTGAAGATGAAACTCTCCCCTTCTATTTTAGGCAGAGTTCTTTCAGGCCTTGGAGAAGACAGAGACGGCTGCGGTCCAGTTTTTGGCAGCTTGAGCCGTGACGTCAACGGGATGCCCATCAACCCCATGGCCCGTTCCTACCCCAGAAATTTCATTCATACCGGCATCTCCGCGTTGGATATCCTGTCCACTCATACAGCCGGGTCCAAGATGTGCGGGCCCTCGCCAGTGTCGTAGGGGAAGACGAGCTTTCGCAGGTCGACGCCGCTTACATGGACTTTGGGAAGGCCTTCGAGGAACGCTTCGTGAGACAATCCTATGATGAAGACAGGGATATAGGGCAATCGCTCGATATGGCGTGGGAGCTGTTGAAAGTCCTTCCCAAGGGCGAACTCACGCGCATTCCAAAAGAAGAAATTGAGCGGCGCATAAAATGAAAGCAGATGAAATGAAAGCAAGGGAGGTGTTTTGTAGTGGCGAAATTTACGTTGAGCGTGCCTGATATGTCATGTCAGCACTGCGTAAATCGCATTACCAAGGCATTGGCAGGGTTGGGCCTCTCGAAATACAGCGTTAGCCTGGAGGGTAAAGTGATAGAGGTGGAGGCTCCCGACATAAAAATCGTCATGGATGCTTTGGAGGAGATAGGCTATCCGGCCTCGATGGTGCAGGACGGTTTGTAGGTCCATCAAGGATGCCGTAAGCCGCGCGCTGGGTTTGTGTTAAAATAATAGGCAAGATCTCGTAAGGCGACGGAGACTCCCGTCGCCTTACGATTGAAAGCGTGTGGAGGTTTTGAAATGGCAGAAGAAGGCGGAGGGCTTGGAAAGGTCCTTCCTTTGACTTTGGAAGAAGAGGTAAAACAGAGCTATCTCGACTATGCTATGAGCGTCATCGTGGGACGCGCGATACCGGATGCTCGCGATGGCCTCAAGCCTGTTCAGAGGAGAATACTCTACAGTATGCTCGAGTTGGGGCTGCGCTCCAACCAGCCATATAAGAAATCGGCGCGTATAGTTGGAGAGACGATGGGCAAATACCACCCTCACGGCGATGCGGCCATATACGATGCACTGGCCCGCATGGCTCAGGATTTCTCCATGCGCTATCCTCTGATCGATGGGCAGGGGAACTTCGGTTCCATAGACGGTGATCCTCCGGCCGCCATGCGCTACTCAGAGGCCAGGCTCTCTCCTCTCGGAGAGGAGATGCTGGCCGACATAGACGAAGACACTGTGGATTGGGGTCCCAACTTCGACGAATCGCTCCGCGAGCCCCTCGTGTTGCCGGCACTCCTGCCCAATCTCTTGTTGAACGGCTCTTCTGGCATAGCCGTCGGCATGGCTACGAATATCCCGCCTCATAACCTCGGCGAAGTGATCGACGCTCTGTGCCTTTTTATCGAAAATGACGGGAACGTGGAGCTCGACGAGATCTTGAGCGTCCTGCCGGGGCCGGACTTTCCCACGGGTGGCATTATCATGGGGAGGGACGGCATCGTAGATGCCTATAAGACCGGAAGGGGAAAGCTCATCGTCAGGGGTAAGGCGCACGAGGAAGAATCGGGACGAGGCAGAAAGGCCGTCGTCATCACCGAGATCCCGTACATGGTCAACAAAGCCAGCCTCGTGGAGACGATCGCCCGAGAGGCGAAAGAAGGGCGCATCAACGGTGTGGCCGACATAAGGGACGAGTCGGATCGTAGGGGGCTCAGGATCGTCATCGAGCTGCAGCGCGATGCTGATCCCGATTTGGCACTTCGCCAGCTTTACACCCGCACTCAGCTTCAGACCACCTTTGGCGTCATAAATCTGGCCCTTGTGGATGCGAAGCCGATGACGCTTCCGCTTCTCGAACTGCTCCGAGTGTTTGTGGAACATCGCAGGTCTGTGGTAAGAAGGCGCACCGCCTTTCGCCTCAAGAAAGCGGAAGAGAGGGCCCATCTGATAGAAGGGTTAGTCCGTGCGCTGGATATGATTGACCAGGTCATCGCGCTGATTCGGTCTTCAAGGGATGCCAGAAGTGCCGAAGCTGGGCTGGTACAAGAGTTTGGGTTTACTCAGGCACAGGCGAAGGCTATATTGGATATGCGCCTCCAGCGTCTCACCAATTTGGAGCGACATAAATTGGAGGAAGAGCTGGCGAGCCTTCTTCAGGATATAAGTCGATATAACGCAATATTGACTTCGCCTAAACTGCTTGATAGCGTGGTTAGAGATGAGCTTGTTGTATTAAAGAATCGCTATTCTGATAGCCGCCGCACGGAGATCTCGGATTCCGTAGAGATCCTCGCCGAGGAAGAACTGATCCCCGAGTCTGAGATCGTCGTGGTCCTTTCGCGCGACGGTTACTTGCGCAGGATGCCCATTGGTGATTATCGTTCGCAGGGCAGGGGAGGGAAAGGCGTAAAGGGCATAAACCTCTCGAGCGAAGATGAGATAGCGAGGCTCATCGTCACAACTACGCATCGTAACGTATATTTCTTTACGAGCGAAGGGCGAGTCTTTGCGATCCGCGGATATGTTATTCCGGAAGCGAAGAGCGGCAAGGGGAAAAATGTAAACCGCTTTCTCTCTCTGGGAGAGAACGAAGAGATCGTGACCCTCGGCGACAGTTGTACGGAGAGGGCTAAGTTTGTGTTTTTCGCCACTAAGCGTGGGAATGCGAAAAGGCTTCCCGTTTCTGAGCTCGAAGGACTCACCAGCGTAGGCCGTAGGGTAATGGGGTTTGAAGACGGCGATGCCATTGCTCGCGTCCGTTTTACTTCTGGTGAGGACGAATTAGTCTTGGTAACGGCCTCGGGACAGGCGCTCAGAATTGATGAAAGAGAGATCCCTCCTCAGGGCAGGGCGGCGCGCGGAGTTAGGGCTATGCGCCTCGCCGAAGGAGACAGACTCGTCGGATGCGACATCGTAAGGCCTGGCAGGAAGATGTTTTTAATATCCGAATTGGGCGTGGGTAAACTGGTGGAATATGACGAATTTTCTCGTCATCATCGCGGCGGAATGGGCGTCCGCGCCATGAGGCTCACAGGTCGCACTGGGTCGCTGGTTGGGTCGTGGGGAGTTGGGATTCAGGACGAAGTCTTTGTGATCACTGGCAAGGGGCGCATCATCAGGCTATCTGTCAACGAGATGCCGGTGATGAGCCGATCTGCGACAGGTTATATTTTAGTCCGCTTAGATGAGGGAGACGTCGTCGCCGACGTGTCAGTCATCCATGAAGATGTCGCCGAAGGGGATTGAGGATGCGAATAGCCCCTGAGGGACGCAAAGGCATTGGCACCTTAGCGCTCATCGCTATGGCGAGTTGGTTTGTGAGCCTGCCGATGTGTGCGGCAATCGCCGCTTTTGCGCTCTTGGTGGCATGGTTTTACCGCGACCCGGAGCGCAACCCACCGCCCGATTCTGCCCTATGGGTAAGCCCCGCAGATGGGAAGGTTGTAGAGGTGAAAAGAGTGTTCTGTCGAGGTTTAGGGGAAGCGACGAAGGTAGGGATATTTATGTCGATCTTCGACGTCCACGTAAACAGAGTCCCCTTCTCCGGACGAGTGATCTCGATGAAGTATGTGCCGGGCAAGAAGTGGTTTGCCTTTGCTCCTAAGGCTTCAGAGGAGAACGAGCGCCTGTATCTTTTAATTGATACCTCCTTGGGAGTGGTGCAGTTAGTCCAGGTCGCTGGCATTTTGGCGAGGCGGATAGCTTGCAGGGTGAAAGAGGGAGATAGATTGGAGCGAGGCGAGCCTTTTGGCATGATAAAATTGGGTTCTAAGGTAGATGTGTATTTGCCTGAGGGCGTGAGGCCGTTGGTCGGAGTTGGGGAAAAGGTTGTGGCGGGGGAAACGCCGATTGGGGTGATAGACGATGAGCAGAAAGCGCAAGAAACGACGCAAGTACATAACTTTTAAGCAAATTTTGCCCAATATGATCACGAGTGGCAACATATTGACGGGCGTCCTTTCTTTAGTGTTGGCCTGGCACGGTCATATCTTGCCCGCCGCTTGGCTCGTTCCAGTGGCGGGTATTTTTGACTTCATGGACGGTAAAGTCGCCCGCGCGTTAGGAGGGAGCAGCTCTTTTGGGGTCGAGCTGGACAGCCTGGCGGATGTGGTGAGTTTCGGCGTCGTCCCGGCCATGATATTTTATTCCGCCTATATGAAGGGGTTTTGGGGGGTCGCAGGGGCCCTTGTCATCGCCTTTTATGTCTTGTGCGGCGCTTTGCGTTTGGCTCGCTTCAATATCACGTCTTTTCGCTCGGCCTTTCAAGGACTTCCTATACCTGCAGCGGGGACCTTCCTTGCGGCATTTGTTGTGGCAGGTTATACTCTTCCTCCTTTGGCGGCAGCAGTGATCGCCTTCTGCACGGGGGCTTTGATGATATCGAACCTCCGCTACAGCAACTTCAAAATGCTTCATGCGAGGAACTTGAGCAAAGCGAAGACATCGGCTTTGGCGATCCTGCTTGTAATCCTCTTCGTGGTTTTTCGCAGCGCCATGCCGCTTGCTGCTGTCTCGCTTTATGTGGCGAGCGGTTTGGTCGGTTTTGATTGGGGTAAATGGCTTGCCACCGATAACGATGAGGCTACGGAGGAGATATAGACCGGCCTCAGGCCACTTAAGGGGTTGCGCGTGTTGTAGATCCGTAGACCGACGGCGTTTGCGCTAACCCTTGATGTGCCTCATTGCCCACAGCAATATGAAACCAAGGCACGCTCCGGGTATGCTGCTCGCCAAGAAGGCGGAGAGCAAAAAACCGAAGCCCGCGGCTTTTCCGGCTGCAGGTCCTATCAAGTAGGCAGAGAGGCCTGCACCGATGGGGCCTGTGCCGAGCGGCTCAAGGAGCGCAGCCCAATGTCGGCGTCCTTCGCCGAAAATGGGCAGACGAGATGCGAAACCCACCACGAGCGCTCCGGGCAGGCTTCCAGGGAAGGCGAAGATCGTGCCCGTGCCCATCGCGTTTCTGATTACGCTGGCCACAAGTGCTGCCCCGGCCGCCCACCACGGCCCCAAAAGTACGCCCGCTACGGCATTTACCGTGTGCTGGAAAGGGAAAGTGCGCGTAGGACCTATTGGAAAAGATATACCGGAAAGCAGCACGGCCGTCGCTGCGAGCACCCCGGCCAGCGTGAGCCTTCGGATCGCATCGCGGTTCATCTGGTTGCACCTCCACTCCATAAAAGTTCGCTCACGTCGATCGGGCTCCCTATCAACCCGAATTCCGAGGCAAAATCAGCGAAGCGCTGCCATCTCGCAATGTCGAGCAGTTGACTCTGCGCGTAAAGCGGAAGCGTCAGTCTAAAGACCTCCCGTTCGAGCTCCTTTGGTGCCTCGGGAAGGGCTTTAAAGTAAAGAGAAAGCGCTCCTTCGGGGTCGCGCCTGACTTCCTCCACGGCCTTTTGAATGGCACGCCTGAGGCCGTGTAAAAGGTCTTCGTTTTGGGCAGCATATTCGGCGCTGGTTGTCATCACTAACTCGTCGAACTCGGGTATGCCGTGCTCTTCAAAGGCGAAAAAGGCTGGCTTGTATCCCTCTTGTCTTAATTCGACGAACTCGTAGTTCCTATAGCCTCCGGAGACGGCATCTACTTTGCCCGAGACGAGCGATTGGACTATGGTAAATCCCACGTGGATGAGCTGATATCGCGAGATGCCGTTTATCTTAGCGAAAGCCTCCGTGAGCACATCCATTACACCCGGCACCGTATATCCTATCTTCTTCCCCTCCAGGTCTTTCGGTTTTTCTATCCCTCTACCTTCAAGGTATAGCAAGGTGGTAAGCGGATGCCCTATAAGACGCCCGACGACTTTGATCGGTATTCCCTCCGATGCTGCTACTATCGTCTGTGGTTGATAGGAGATGCCGAGCTCCACCGCTTTCGCTGCTGCGAGCTTCAACGGATCTGACGTCTCCGAGGGGGACAAAAACTTCACTTCCAACCCCTCATCTGCGAAATATCCCCTTTCGCGAGCCACATAAAGGGGGAGGTGATCAACGTTGGGAAACCAATCGAGCATCAAGCGGACCTCTTTTGCACTCGCAGGAGTTGCTATAGCGAAGACTACAAATAATATCGCGACCAATTTTCTCATCTTTTAACCCTCCTTCTTCCAATAGAGCACCTTGTTTTCCAGTAATCCTACCAATCCCCACAGGCCCATGCCTATCACTGTGAGCCAGAGAATCGATGCGAAGACCATATCAGCCCGAAGTCTGGCGTTCATTTGAATCATGAGATAGCCTAGCCCTTTTTGGGCCCCTACCCACTCTCCTATGACAGCACCTATGGTGGCTACAGCGACCGCCATCTTCAACCCGGCAAAAAACGACGGCAACGCCCACGGCCAGTGGAGCAACCGCAGCTTCTGCCAGAAGGTAGCATCCATCAAATTGAAGAGCAGTTCGTAGTCTTTATCGCAATTCTTGAAGCCCTCCAAGAGCGAAACGGCGATCGGGAAAAATATAATCACCGCTGCCATTACCACCTTGCTCGCAACGCCATAGCCGAGCCATACCACGAGGAGCGGTGCAAGGGCAAAGACCGGGATGGCCTGAGAGGCCACGAGCAGCGGGGAAAGGGCACGCTCTACGACCTTGTGATAAAACATGGAGATGGCAAGCGGCACAGCCACAGCCAAAGCCAACGCTAAGCCGAGGAGGATCTCGGCTGCCGTGGTCATGGCATGAGAGAACAATGTCGGCGCCTGTAAAAAGGAGACTGCCAAGACGCGCGATGGCGGAGGAAGTATAAATGGCTGAACGTTGAAAAGACGACATCCCACTTCCCAAACTATGAGAAACGCACAGAGCGGAACGAGCGCTGCTGATCTATTGCGCAACTGTCAACTCCCTCTTCAGCTCGGAGAGCACGATCTCTTTGTAGCGCCCTATCTCCGGATCGGAGGGTCTGCGCGGCTTCGCTGAGGTGATGTGGATGCGCTCAAGCAGCCTCATGGGAGAGGACGAAAGGATGACGACGTCATCGGCCAGAAGGAGAGCCTCTTCGACGTCGTGGGTGATCATCAAGACGGTTTTACCGAATTCGAGCTGCAGATTCAAGAGCTCTTCCTGGAGTATGCTCCTCGTCAATGCGTCGAGGGCGGAGAGTGGCTCGTCGAGGAGGACCAGTTCCCTGTCGAACGTGAGCGTCCTCACCAATGCGGCTCGCTGGCGCATTCCGCCCGAAACCTGATGTGGCAGATAGTTTTCGAAACCGGACAAGCCGAAGCGCGCGAAGAGGTCTCTGACGGCTTTGCGGCCGTCTTTCTTTTGCCCTTTGAGGATCTTCGCGGGAAGGAGCGCATTTTCTTCAAGAGAAAACCATGGAAGGAGCAGGTCTTTTTGCTGCATATAGGCGGCGATATGCTTGAGGTCGTTTACGCTTCGACCACCCCAAGATATCTCTCCGGAATCCATGGGAAGCACACCCATAAGCACGTCAAAAAACGTGCTTTTGCCGCAGCCAGAAGGGCCGATGAGGGCGCAGAAAACGCCGTTAGGAACCTCCAAATTCAGATTCTTAAAGACCGATAAGCCTGTGAAGCTTTTGGAAAGCTGAGTCACCTTTAGGATATTGCCGACCTCCCTTTGTGCCGGGCATGTCGGCGTTAGGAAGGATTTGTCGAAAGGGCGCACCTTCCCTGCGCCGGTATGACCCGGATCAGGTTCCAGGGGTCGAGGTTGGTTACCTCCTCTCAGTCGCTTTTATTCGACTCCCCCGATGCGCTTTTTATATACATCTTCGTCGCCGTATCGTCAATCGGCTGTGTTGTTTGCACGAGAGCTGGCTTCACCGGCCAGAGCATACAATTACCGGTATTTCGTCCACGTTATATCGCTAAAGACCATCTTGGGCGTGGCGCCACTTGCGTCGTTTTAGCGAAAGCCCCATCGCCTGGGGGTCCTTATGTTAAAATAAAAACACAAAGGCACACATGCGGAGGATTTGAAGAACAGGCCTCGATATATAAAAGGGAGGGAGTATGGCATGTTTTGGAGGCGCGAGAGGGCCGAGACCGAGGATGATGAGCAAAAAGATCTGTCACCTGAGGAGAAACCGAGGGGGTTAGAGAAAAGCAGAGAGTTGGGTAAAATTTCTCTCACCTTTCACATTGGTGACGAGAGTCAAGTTGGACGAGTGGCCTTGCTTTTGGCCTCCACCACCTCTCCCGATGCGGAGGAGCAGTGCAAGGATCAAATAGCGGCTATGGGATGGCGCTCTGTGGCTACAGAGGTAGGGGGGTTGGCCGGAGAGGTCCCACATAAGCTGACGAGGGCGGTGGTGGGCGCTGCTTTAAATGGAGGGGTTGTAAATAAGAACAGCGGGGAGATGCACGCCCTGATGCACGCCACTGCGGAGGCCATCGGCAGTTTTATGGCGATGAGCCTATTGGAATCCAGCGTAGGTGTCAAGCTTGCCATAGTCAGAAATGACAGTTGGTTGGCTGTGGCAGTCGTTGGCGATGCGGCTTATCATGCGATGGCTCATCACGAGCGAAGTGGCTTGGGTATAATGCACATATGAAGGAGGTGACGCTCTTGAAGAAGGATATTCATCCCAAATACGATCGCTGCACAGTCGTATGCGCCTGTGGCAACACCTTTGAGACGAGATCTACGCTGCCGGAGATAAGGGTTTCCGTTTGCTCTGAATGTCATCCATTTTATACGGGAAAGCGAGGCCGTATGGCCGAGGCCGGGCAGGTGGAAAAGTTCCAGAAGAAATACGCCGGCATAGATTACGGTCAGAAGAAAGATGCAGAAGAGGGCAACGCAAGGGAATAGTCGTGTGTCGCTATTGAGCCATACGCCTGAGCCGGATAGGCTGGTGGCTGCGGCTGCGCGGTTGTGTTATAGTTCCTCCTCTGCCTCGAACCTCCTCGAGGGGATGGGGGCAGAGGAGGAAAAAAGGCTTATCTGTCGACTGCGGCAGAGTGGGCATCTATCGCCTTTTGAGCATGCCTCCTTTTCTTTCGCCTTAGAAGGGATCAGTCGTACGTGTTCTCACCAGCTGGTTCGCCATCGCATCGCCAGCTTCAGCCAGCAGAGCCAACGCTACGTGTCCATGATGGAAGCGCAATATGTCATGCCCTCGTCTATAAGAGAATCAGAAGCGGCTCGCAGCATTTTCGAGGAGCATATGTCCCGTTCCGGCACCCTTTACAGGGAGCTGGTCGAGATGGGGATTCCTAAAGAGGACGCCCGCTTTGTGCTTCCCCAGGCATGGGAGACTCGCATGGTAGTGACGATGAACGCAAGGGAGCTCCTTCATTTCTTCGAACTCAGGCTGTGCCGCAGGGCGCAGTGGGAGATCAGGGAAGTGGCCAAGAAGATGCTCGTTTTAGCCAGAGAGGCTGCTCCGCTCGCCTTTGAGGTAGCTGGCCCGCCTTGTCTGCTTTATGGCAAATGTCCCGAAGCGCTTCCCTGTGACCGTCCCTATGCGCATGGAGACATGGAAGCACTATTGAGCGAAGAGTGAAGCCTGGTACATGTGGGAGAGTAGAAAACGATGGATTTGGAAGACAAGCTGAACGAGATGGAAAGAAGCTACCGCGACCTTGAGGAGCGCTTGAGCGATCCCGGTGTGGCTTCGAATCCGCTTGAGGTATCCAAACTGGCCAAACGGTATGCAGAGCTTGGCCATATGGTGAGCAAGTATAGGGAATATAAAGGAGTCGTCTCTAAGTTGCGCCAAGCCCGCGAAATCCTCGAGTCCGAGAGCGACGAGGAGATGCGTCAGTTGGCGCACGAGGAACTTCGCGCCTTGGAGCCCCAGCTTGAGGAGTTGGAGGCCCAGATCAAACTCCTCTTGCTTCCTAAGGATCCGAACGACAATAGGAACGTCATAGTGGAGATACGGGCAGGCGCGGGCGGCGAGGAGGCCAGCCTCTTTGCGGCTGTGCTGTTCCGCATGTATATGCGCTATGCCGAGCGCAAAGGATGGACCACAGAGATGCTCAGCTCGAGCGAGACGGGCCTTGGAGGCTTTAAAGAGGTCGTATTTCGCATCGAAGGAGAAGGCGCATATAGCTTGCTAAAGTATGAAAGCGGCGTACATCGCGTTCAACGCGTTCCTGTGACCGAAGCGAGCGGTCGCATTCATACATCTACTGCCACTGTTGCGGTTCTGCCCGAGGCGGAAGAAGTGGACGTCCACATAGATCCGGACGATTTGAAGATCGATACCTTTCGTGCCAGCGGTGCAGGCGGACAATATGTGAACATGACAGACTCCGCCGTTCGGATAACGCACTTGCCGACAGGTATCGTCGTGACTTGCCAGGATGAGAGGTCTCAGCTCAAAAATAGAGTAAAAGCCATGCAGCTTCTGAGGGCTAAACTCTACGAGATGGAACTGAAAAAGCAGGAGGATGAGCTCGCCGCTGAACGAAAGGGTCAGATCGGCACGGCCGAGCGGTCCGAGCGGATACGGACCTATAATTACCCTCAAAATCGCGTTACCGACCATCGTATAGGGCTTACGCTCTATAAACTGGACCAAATTTTGGACGGAGACCTCGATGAGCTGATCGAGGCCCTCGTAATGGCCGACCAGTCGGAGAGGCTCAAGCGGTTAGAGGCTTAACGCTTTGGTGACAGTAGCGGAAATTAGACGTTCCCTAACGACATTATTACGAGATGGCAAGATAGATAATGCTGCCTTTGAGGCAGATCTACTGCTATGCCACGAGTTAGGCTGGAAGAAAGATCACCTCTTTTTAAACTCGGAATACCCCCTGTCGCCGCATCAGGCGGAGAGGTTGATCGCGCTGGCCAGACGAAGGGCGAATCGTGAGCCGCTCGCGTACGTGTTGGGAGAATGGGAGTTTTGGGGGATAACGTTAGCTGTGGGGCCAGGTTGTCTTGTGCCCCGCCCGGAGACCGAGCTTTTGGTTGAAGTGGCCCTTTCCTGTTTTGAGGAGGGGCTCTTTTTAGATTGGGGCACGGGAAGCGGGTGTATAGCCATAGCAATAGCTACGGAAAGACCATCGGCCCGCGGCATCGCTGTCGATGCCAGCTCTCGTGCGTTGGCCTTTGCGCGGCAAAACCTCCTCCGCTATAGATTATTCGATAGGATAGCGCTATGGCGCGAGAGCGATCCGCTTCACTTGCTATTAGACTGTGCTTCTTTGGACCTGATCGTGAGCAATCCTCCCTATATTCCTACCGGAAAGCTAAAGGGCCTCATGCCCGAGGTTTCCCTTTATGAACCGAAAGAAGCGCTGGATGGCGGGGAAGACGGGCTCACCGCTTACAGACCTTTGCTGAGAGCGTCATCGCGGTTTTTGCGAAGAGGCGGTTTTTTGGCCGTTGAGGTGGGCGATAAGGAACAGGCGGATGCCTTAAGGGAAATAGATACGGGAGTTTTGGAGTTCGTCGATTGCGTAAGCGATTATGCCGGCGTCCCCAGGGTGTGCTTGTGGCGCAGGGCCGATCTTTAGACGGGGGGATTGTGAGATGGAAAAGCGCGAGCTCGTTATTGTAGGAGCCGGACCGGCAGGCCTCACGGCGGCCATTTATGCCAGGCGCGCCGGCCTCGATGTGTTGCTGCTGGAAAAGGGAGTGGTCGGAGGTCAAATAACGCTCACCGCCGACGTGGACAATTGGCCTGGCTTGAGGCGCATCTCCGGCGGAGAGTTGGCCGAATCCATCAGGAAACATGCTGAGGAATTTGGGCCTGAGTTCAGAGAATCTGAGGTGAGCAAAATAGAGTCCCGAAATGGGGCCAAGGTGGTGCTAACTTCAAAGGGAGAGATCGAAGCGGAAGCTGTGATCGTAGCCAGCGGCGCCACCTTTCGCAAGCTCGGGGTCCCCGGAGAGGTAGAATTTTCGGGCAGAGGGGTAAGTTTCTGTGCGGTCTGCGACGGGCCATTCTTTAAGGATGTGCCCGTGGCGGTCGTCGGCGGAGGCAATACCGCCGTGGAAGAGGCCGATTACCTGACCAGATTCGCTTCTAAGGTCTATATAATACATCGCAGGGATAGCTTTCGCGCCGACAAGGCAGCGATTCAGAGAGCACTCTCTAACCCCAAAGTAGAGGTTTTGTGGAACTGCGTCGTCCAAGAAATAAAAGGGAGCGACATGGTTGAAGGAGTCGTCGTCAAGGATCTCAAGGCTGGGTCGTCGTGGGAGTTGCCGGTTGCAGGTGTTTTCGTCTTCGTGGGCCTCATCCCGAGCTCTGAAGCCGTCAAGGGTCTGGTCGAGACGAAGGATGGCTGGATCGTCACAAATGAAGCGATGGAGACATCCGCAGAGGGGGTTTTCGCAGCCGGCGATGTGCGTCACAAGTATTTGCGACAAGCCGTCACCGCGGCTGGAGATGGAGCCACAGCCGCTATGGCGGCCTACGCCTATATATCTCAGCAACTTTATTGGCAGAAGCTGCTCTTCGAGCGAGATCACGTCGTGGCGCTCTTTTATTCTGCCATCGATGAACCTCAGGTTAAATTGGCTGCGGATGTTGAGCGGTGGAGCGCCGAAAATAAAAAAGAAGTGGTTTTAGTTGACGCCTATAAGAATGCAAAGTTTAAGGATAGGCTCAGAATAGACGAGCTACCCGTTATTATCGTATTGGAGAATGGGAAAGCGAAGGAAACGAGGCCAGTTAAAACTCTCGAAGATGTGTATTCGCTCCTTTAGAGGATTGAGGTGGGACGGTTGATAGTTACGGTAACTCTGAACCCAGCTGTGGATGAAGAGTACATGGTGCCGGAGTTTCACTTGGGCGGTTGGTTTCGCGCGTCGAGCGTAAGGCAGCTGCCTGGCGGTAAAGGCATCAACGTCTCTGTGATCCTCAAGCAGCTCAATTACGATTCTGTCGCTATGGGTTTTTTGGCGGGGTTTAACGGCGAGTATATAAGGGATGCCATGCGGAGGATGCGGATTTCCACTAATTTCGTCCACGTAAAGGGCGAGACGCGGACGAACGTTTATATTGTGGACCCAGTAGGACATATGGAGACCGGCATAGCTGCCATGGGACCTTACATATCGGAGGAGGCGCTCTCTCGGTTTACCATAAATTACGATCGCATGCTCAAACGGGCCAGTTTGGTAGCTATAGGGGGTTCTCTCCCTCCGGGCGTTCCTCAAGATTACTATCGTACGCTGGTCGAGAAGGCAAAGGCAGTCGGAGTGCCGGTCTTCTTGGATGCTGCCGGGCCACCGCTTTCCGCAGCCCTTGAGATAGTGCCCACAGCTGTTCGGATCGACCATCGCTTCATATCGGTTACGTTAGGATACCCAATCGATTCCTTAGATAAGCTCGTGGAGCGTATCTCGCAGATTCACGCTCAAGGCGTGGAATGGGCGATTACGGCATGCGCTACGCACGATGGTCTCGGCAATATATTTTACACCCCCAATGGCATATATGTGGCGGAGATCGATGTCGATCAGGCGGTTTCCATGATAGGAGCTGGAGATGCCTTGATGGCCGGGCTCATTGTGGCGCACGAGGAGGGTATGGATACGGAGATGACCGTTCGCTTCGCCATGGCTTGTCTTTGGGAAGAGATCGCACACCCCGGTCATGGCATTGGAGGTATGGATAAGGTGAAATCGCTCGTTTCGCGGGTTCGCCTCGAAAAGTTGGATTAGGAGTGAGCGGCGATGATTATAGAGGAACTGATGGATCGAGATCTTACGGCTTTGACGGAGGATACCTCTTTAGCCGAGGCCATCGAGGTTTTGTCCATACATCGCATCTCCAGCGCGCCGGTGGTGGATCTCGATGGCAAGGTCGTGGGCATTTTGAGCGAGAAAGATATAGTGAGGGCCGCTCTGCCTGGGTATTTCGAATTGCTTCAAGACCCCACATTCATCCCAGATCTTGGGCAATTCCGCTTTAGACTGAGGAGGGTGAGCCGTGAGGCCGTAAAAAAGTATATGACCAAGAAGGTCATCACGTTCACCGAAAACGACAGCGACTTCCATGTAGCTATGATCCTGATAAAGAACAATATCAAGCGTGCCCCCGTGGTCAGGGATGGCGCGTTGGCGGGTATGATAAACCGTGCAGATCTGCTGCAGCACCTCATGAGCGAAGGTAAGGATGATGCCTGAGGTTTTGTTCGTCTGCACCGGCAACACCTGTAGAAGTCCAATGGCAGCTGGTATAGTGCGATTTTTGTTAGAAGAGAAAGGGCTTGCCAATTTGTGGAGTGTCTCATCGCGAGGCTTAATGGCAGAAGATGGAGCACTTCCGAGCGAGCTGGCGGTCAAGGTATTGCTTGAGGAGTACGGCATAGACATCAGCCCTCACAAGGCAGCTCAAGTCACAGAATCAGATCTGGCGGCAGCGAGTTTGATCGTTGCAATGACCGTAAGCCAGGTAGAACAGATAAAACGGCTCTTTCCCGCTCACGCCGATCGCGTCTATCTTTACGGAGCGCTTGTAGATCCCAAGCGGCAGATTAAAATGCAGGAGTCTCAATGTCATAAGGTTTTACCCCGTCTCTTCTTGCCCGAGGGTTACGAGGTGATCGATCCTTACGGAGGAGATGAGGAGCTTTACCGTGCCGTGGCGCGTCAACTCTGGGATTATGGCAAGCGCCTTGTAGAAATGATCGAAGGGGATAATTTCCCCTCGCCTTGTGACCGAAACTAAGAGAAGGGGGAGGGGATACGAATGGGCGGCAGCGCACACGCCTCGGCCCAAGAAATTTACCTACAAAACCAAATAATGACGGCATCGAAAGAGAAGCTTTTGCTTTTGACGTATGACATCGGTATCCGTTCTTGTGCAGTCGCAGAAGAAGCTATTTCCAAGAAAGATCGCGAGTCAGCTAACGCTCACCTTCAAAGGGCTCAGCGTGTCATCAGGGAACTGATGGTAGCGCTGAACGTAGAGGTGGATGAAAAACTTGCAAAGGGATTACTCTCACTCTATAGCTTTATGCATGAACAGCTTGTCGAAGCCAATGTCTATCTTGACTCAAACAAAGTCAAAATAGTTCGTGGCATGCTCGAAGAGTTGCGGCTTTCTTGGGAAAAAGCGATAGAAACGTTGCGGAAAGACAAAGGGGAGGTTCGCGAGGTTGCGAGTCCCAAAATGCGGCAAATCCCTACCGGAGGGTTGGACATTGCAGGTTGATGAGGGGAAAATCCAGGAGCTTGCCCTAAAGGAACTAAAGCTGTATATTGATCTTAACTCCCTCCTCGATGAAGAGGAGCGTTGTGTGGATCTTTCAGATGTCGAAGGGTTGATGGATGTTTTGAGGCGGAAACAGCGCCTCATCTCCGAACAAGAGATGCTGCAAGGGCTATGGGCAGAAGTGGCCTCGGCTATGGGAATCGAAGACGGAAGAGAGAGCATATCGTTTTGGAACGCTTTGGCTCAGAGGTTGGGAGAAGAGGGTTATCGTCAAATAGTAGAAAAAGTAGAAGAAATCCGCAATCTCGTGTCAAGATTGCTTGAACGCGAAAGGGAGATCCAGTTACGTTTAGAAGGTCAAGTAGGGGAATTGCGTCAAAAGCTTTTAACTTTGCAAAAGGGCCGCCAGGCTTTTCGTGGCTATATAAAGCACGACGGAGCCTCCGGTTAGTTATTTCGATCTCCACGGTTTCGTTAGTTTCGTTGTGCGTCCTATTGCCTGCGATAGTCGCTTTCGCTGAGACAGACAAGGAATTAGCTAAGGAAATATCATTAGGACAAAAAGTAGCCGCTCAAATAGAGCAGCAATGGGAACGGATCGCTGACCCAAGACTTGAGGCGCGCGTAGCCATGATCTTGCAACGCTTCATGCCTTCCCTGCAAAGGGACCTTCCGTATGAAGTGAGGATCATAAAAGAAGACGTACCCAACGCCTTTTCTCTGCCTGGAGGCATAATCTATGTGACGTCGGGCATGCTCGATTTCGTGAAGAGCGATGCGGAACTCGCCGGCGTCATCGCTCATGAGCTGGTTCATGCCGAGAAGCGCCACGTCATGATTCAAGTGGCCAGAAATCAGCGGCTGAGCCTCCTCGCTTTGGGCATAGCGATTGCAGGCGGTGGAGAGGTGGCAGCGCTGGTCTTGGGCAATGTGGCTCAGGTGGCCATAATGAACGCCTACAGCAGGGACTTGGAGCGGGAGGCCGACCTCGGCGCAGCTACCTTGTTGGCCGAAAGGGGTTATCCTCCTATTGCCGTCGTCACCACTCTTGAGAGATTAGAGGCTGAAGAGTGGAAGCGCCCTTACTTCGATCCCGGCATTTATCTGGATCACCCCAGGGTGAGCGAGCGCGTAATGTATCTGATCGACTTTTTGAGGAGTAAAGGGTGGCCCATCAGAAGAAAGGAAGCCCTCCATCTTCTGCGCATTCAAGTGCGCGCCGAAGGCAACGAGTATGTGATGACTATCGATAATTTCCCTGTCTGGAGGGGGCCCCAAAATCCCGAAGCGAAGGCGCTCTTGGACGAGACGACCTCTCGACTGGACCGGGCGCTTCAGCTTGAGACGCAACCATACGACATTCAGGTCATTCAACTGGAAGGCGTTTCTCATCTCAAGGTAGGTCGAGATCTCGTGGTAAGCGAAGAGGAATTGTTACCGGGGATGCCTTCCTTAGAGGATTTCAGAAATTCCCTCGTTGAAGCCCTTCAGCGGAGCCGCGCGCAGCATCCCATCGCGAACTATTTGAAGTGAACCTGCCGCCTTTCATCCGCAGCTGCTATAAAATAAAAGACAAAGCCTTGAGAGAGGAAGGCCTTCGTTTATGTATATAGCTTTATACAGAAAATATCGCCCACAACGTTTTTCGGAGGTAGTGGGACAGGATGGCGTGGTGAAGGTTTTAAAGAATACTTTGAGGCGCAAAAAGGTGAGCCATGCTTATCTGTTATCCGGTCCGAGGGGTTCTGGGAAGACTACGATGGCCCGCCTGTTGGCGAAGGCGCTCAACTGTGAGCGCTTAAGCGATGACGCTGAACCGTGCGATACGTGCCCTTCATGCCAGTCCATAGCGAGGGGAGAAAATCTGGACGTGATGGAGATAGACGGTGCCTCTAACCGCGGCATTGACGAGGTGAGGGAGCTGAAAAGCCATGTGGCTCTCTCGCCCTTCTCTTCACGGTATAAGGTGTACATCATTGATGAGGTCCACATGCTTACGGAGGCTGCATTCAATGCCCTCTTGAAGACGCTCGAAGAGCCTCCGGCCCATGTGGTCTTCGCCCTCGCCACGACTGCGCCTCACAAGGTGCCGGTTACGATACGCTCGAGATGTCAGCATCTGCCGTTTCAACGCATCCCTGCTTCTCTTATGGTGGAACGCCTGCAGCAAGTCTGTGCCTCTGAGGGCGTCTCCGTAGACGAAAAGGCATTGTGGGAAATGGCGCGTCAAGCGGACGGTTCTCTTCGTGATGCCCTCTCTTTTTTAGAGCAGGCGGTGGCTTTGGGCGATGGGGACCTTACGGTAGAGGTCGTAAACGACCTTTTAGGGGGAGGCAGTCGCTTTGAGTTGGAACAGCTGGTCATATCCTTGCGGGATAGGCCGACCTCGGCGCTCAAGAAGCTTAGAGAAATGCTGAACAAGGGCCTCTCTCTCGAGAAACTTTGCGAAGGACTTTTTCTTCTCTTTAGGGATCTCTGGATAACCCGCGAGTGGGGCTACGCAGCCTTGGCGGGGCTCGAGCTGTCCGAAGAAGAGACGCGCTTCCTGCTGGACGAAGCCCCTATGTGGGACACAGCCTTTTTGCGAGAGGCCATGCGATTTTGCGCTAACATCATGCCTAAGGCACGCATGGGCCTTAGGGACGACGTATTTTTAGGCATCTTCCTCGATTTGTTTTCTGATACGTTAAAGTTAAGCGTCGCAGAGGATGGGGAAACCGAGGAGGCCGAGACTCAAGAGCCCTCTCTTCCTCCTACGAGCGCTGGCATCGAGGACGCAACTGCCGGCTGGCAAAGGGTCATGGAACGCCTCTCGGTAGACAGCTTTCCCTTATATTGCGCCGTGCTGTCTGCGGAAGTAAGATTGGTTTCGGGGGTGGTCGTCATCTCTTTTCCCGATGACCACCCTTTTGATTTTCATGCAGCTGCAGCGGCGCGCTGCGCTGGGCAACTGATCTCTCTCTGCAAGCAAGAATTGAGCGCAGAATCGGTGAAATTGCGATGGAAAGGACAAGAGGTGGCGCTTGTTCCCGATCTTCCTTTATCTTTAAACTTGCCCGCAAAGGAAGTGAGCAGCACTGCTTCGCTTGCGCCAACCCTCGCCATGCCGGAAGTCTTAAAAGATCGTCCGCAGCGCAAGAAACATAAACTTGAGCAACCTGACGGACAAAGACAGATTCAGCAAATCTTGAGCTGGTTTGACGGAGAGATTCTCCTCGTTAAGAAGGCAGAAGAGGAAGAAGAGATAGGAGGATTGGAAGGAGGAGAGATGAACGTTGAATAAACCCTTTGTTCACCTCCACGTTCACTCGGAATATAGCTTGCTCGATGGCGCCATAAGATTAGACGAACTAGCACGCCAGGTGGCAGATTGGGGATCGCCGGCGGTTGCCCTCACGGATCACGGCGTGCTCTTTGGAGCGGTGGAGTTTTACGAGCGCTGCACGGCGTTGGGTTTAAAGCCAATAATAGGATGCGAGGTGTATGTCGAACCCCAGGGCCATACGCGCAGAGAAGGGAAGGAGCGCAACTACCACCTCCTTTTGCTGGCGGAGAATCAAGAGGGATATCGCAACCTGGTGAAGTTGGTCTCCATAGCCAATACCGAGGGTTTTTATTATAAACCGCGCATAGATTACGAGCTCCTCTCCCGCTATGCCAAGGGACTGATCGGTTCTTCGGCCTGTATCGCTGGCGAGGTTCCCTCTCTGATCCTGGAGGGGAAGAAAAAAGAAGCCACAGAAAAGGCGGCACTCTATAACGAAATATTGGGGAAGGGCAATTTCTTCCTCGAGATCATGCCTAACTCCATGCCTGAACAGACCGTTGCCAACACAGCCCTGATAGAGATGTCCCGCAGCATAGGCATACCCCTCATCGCCACCAACGATGCACACTATCTCAGGGCAGAGGATGCAGACTGGCATGAGGTGCTCCTTTGCGTCCAGACCAACAACACTATTGGTGATCCCAACAGGTACAAGTTCGGATGCAAGGACTTCTACTTGCGCTCACCCGAAGAGATGTGGAATTTATTAGGAAGCGAAGTACCTGAGGCTTTGAATAATACATTGGAAATACAGGAACGATGTCACGTGGCGTTCGAGTTCGGCAAATATCGCCTGCCCAAGGTCAACCTACCAAACGGGCAAACGGTGGAAGAGGCGCTGGAAATGGCAGCCCGCCAGGGATTGGCAGCCCGCTTTAAGGGCAACCCTGTTCCAAAGCATTATATCGACCGCCTCGAATATGAGCTCTCGGTGATAAAACGCATGGGCTTTGCTGGTTACTTCCTGATCGTGGCGGAGTTCATAGGCGCTGCGAAGGAGAGAGGCATTCCAGTAGGGCCTGGCCGAGGTTCTGCGGCCGGGTCTCTTGTCGCGTATGCCTTGCGCATAACCGAGCTGGATCCGCTGCGTTACAATCTGCTTTTTGAGCGCTTCTTGAACCCCGAACGGGTAACGCTGCCCGATATCGATACCGACATATCCGACAAGAGGCGCGATGAAGTTATAAATTATGTAGTGGAAAAATATGGCCGAGATAAGGTAGCCCAGATAATCACCTTCGATCGCATGAAAAGCAGGGCGGCCGTGCGCGATGTGGGCAGAGCTCTGAACATGTCTTATGGCGAGGTAGACCGGGTCGCCAAGCTGATCCCCATGCACGCCCACGACATCGCCAACGCCATGGAGTTATCGGCAGATCTCAAGAAGCTTTACGAAGAGCGACCCGAGGTAAAGAGGCTGCTCGATATAGCCAGCCATATTGAAGGGCTCGCCAGGCACTGCTCTCAGCATGCTGCGGGAGTGGTCATCTCCCCAGAACCGCTGGTAGAGATCGTCCCCATAAAGCGTATAGGCGATAATCAGCTCGTGACGCAGTTTTCGATGGAGCCAATCGAGAGGCTTGGCTTGGTCAAAATGGACTTTTTGGGCCTTCGTACGCTCTCTATGATCGAGGACACCTTGGCCAACATCGCAGCCAACGGAAAAGAAGTTCCGTCTTTGGACGATCTCCCTTTGGACGATGCGGCTACTTACGAGCTGCTCCAGGAGGGGGACACGATGGGCGTCTTTCAGTTGGAATCGAGCGGCATGGTGCAACTTTTGAAGAAGCTGCACCCTGATTGCTTTGAAGACCTCGTAGCCGTCCTTGCGCTGTATCGTCCTGGCCCCTTGGGCAGTGGCATGGTAGATCAATATGTAGAACGCAAGCACGGCAGAACACCGGTGGAATATCCGCTTCCAGAACTTGAAGAAGTATTGAGGGAAACTTATGGCGTTATACTGTATCAAGAGCAGGTCATGGAGATAGCCGCCAGAGCGGCAGGCTTTTCTCTGGGCGAAGCGGACATATTGCGGCGTGCCATGGGCAAGAAAAAGGCGAGCGAGATGGAGATGCAACGAGAGCGTTTTGTGAGCGGATGCGTAGGGCGTGGGATCGATCGTAAAAAAGCCGAAGAGTTATTTGACATTATAGAGGTCTTCGCCGGTTACGGTTTCAACAAATCCCACAGTGCTGCATATGCTTTGATCAGCTATCAAACAGCTTATCTAAAGGCCAATTATAGAGCCGAATTCCTGGCTGCCTTCCTATCAAGTCATATAGGTTCTCGCATGGATAAGCTGGGGCGTTACGTTCGAGACGTTCGCAATGCAGGCGTCGACGTCCTCCCTCCGGATGTGAACGAGTCAGGCGCCTCATTCACTGTTGTCGGCGACGTAATTCGCTTTGGCCTCAACGCTGTAGCTAAGGTCGGGTCAGCCGCAGTCCAGGCCATTATCCGAGCGCGCGAAGGGAAAGGGACATTCACGTCCCTTTGGGATTTCATGACAAAAGTAGACCTTAGGACGGTCAACAAGGCCGTCATCGAAAACCTCATAAAGGCCGGGGCTTTTGATTCCCTTCACAAAAACAGGCGCGCCATGCTCGAAGCCCTGCCCAGCTTTTTGGAATCTGCTTCGCGACGTGGCCTTGAAGGTGGCCAGCAATCGCTCCTCGCCCTCGTCGAGGAGGCCGAGGAGCCTAAGCTTCCCGAGGTGGAGGACTTCGGGTTTTACGAGAGGTTGGAGTTCGAGAAGTCAGCCCTCGGCCTTTATATCTCGGGACATCCCTTTGAGGGATACGAAAGCCGTGTAAGGCCATACACCACATGCGATTTGGCGGATCTTCCTTACTGGAGATCTGGTGAGGTCATGGCCACGGTGGGAGGAGTGATTGTCAGCGCAAGGGAGCGCTACACCAAGAAAGGAGACCCGATGGGAATCTTGGAGATTGAGGATGGGGAGGTGAAGGCCGAGGTCGTATGTTTCCCTCGCTTGTGGCAGCAAGTTAAGGAAATAGCTTCAGCCGGAAGGGTGGTAATAGCGGTGGGAAAGCCCAGAGAGCGATCGGAACTCTCCATGATAGCTGAGGACGTCCTCCCATTGGAAAAGGCCGAGAGAGAGCTCACCCCGCTGGTGAAGTTGCGCGTAAACTTGGAGCGGTGCCAGGAGCCGTTGGTCAGGGACTTATATCGCGAGTTGAAGAGACATCCTGGCAAGGCGCCAGTATTATTGGAGTTGAGCAAAGAGTCGCTCAACGTCTTGATGCAACTGAAGGAAATCCGCGTTGATCCGGCTCCTTCACTCTTCGAAAGGCTAAATGAGTTTGCAAATGACGCCATAGAAGTAGTGTGAAGGGGTATATCTGGAGGGATACACGATGAAGGAAGAGTTGGCCAATTATTCCGTTTTGAGCGATTATATTGTGATAAAAGCCTTAGAAAACGGAGTGACTGTGATAGGTCTTACGCGGGGCGAAGAGACGCGCTTTTCTCACACGGAGAAGCTCGATGCTGGAGAAGTCTGGATCTGTCAATTTACCGAACACACATCGGCCATCAAGGTGAGGGGTGCTGCTGAGATACTCACGAAACACGGCAGGGTAGAAAGCGGAGGCAAGAGACATGAGGAAGGTTAAGATCGTATGCACGATAGGGCCTGTCTCCTCGAAGTATGGCGTACTTCGCTCCTTGGCGGAATCCGGCATGGGTGTAGCTCGCCTTAACTTCAGCCACGGAGATTATGAAAGCCACGGAGCAAACCTCGACCTCGTGAGGCTCGTGGAAGAAGAATTGGGGCGTCCCATTGCCACAATGCTGGATACCAAGGGTCCCGAGATCAGGACCGGCAAGCTCGAAGGTGGCAGGCCTGTATTTTTGGAAGGTGGCCAAACCTTCGTTCTGACTACAGATGAATGCTCAGGCAACGCCGAAAGGGTATCCATCAGCTACAGGAATCTCCCAAAGGAGATTTCACCGGGGCAAGAGATATTCATAGATGACGGCTCTATACATTTGAGAGTCACAGAAATCAGCAAAAATGACGTAGTATGCGCCGTCATCGTGGGCGGAGAATTAGGAGAAAGGAAAGGGGTTAACGTCCCTGGAGCTCACCTCTCGGTGCCGACTCTGACCCTTAAAGACAGGGAGGACATTCGCTGGGGACTTGAGCGAAACATGGACTATGTAGCAGTTTCCTTTGTGCGCACCCGCGACGATATCATGAACGTTAGGAAGACCATGGAAGAATTAGGCGGGTCTATGAAGGTGATCGCCAAGATTGAGACGAAGGAATCTGTAAATAACCTGGAAGAGATCGTTCAGGTCGTAGATGGGGTAATGGTCGCGCGGGGTGACTTGGGGGTTGAGATGCCCACAGAAGACGTGCCTATAGTCCAAAAGAGGATCATCGATCTCTCTCGCGCCGAAGGCAAACCCGTGATAGTGGCGACGCAAATGCTCGATTCCATGATCCGCAACCCACGCCCTACGAGGGCTGAAGCCAGTGATGTTGCCAACGCTGTGCTCGATGGAGCCGATGCAGTGATGCTTTCAGGCGAGACGGCGAGCGGTAAATATCCAGTGGAGGCCGTCAAAACGATGAGCACCATCGTCCTTCGCGCCGAGCAAGAGATGCGTCTTTGGCAGCGGCCGGCGACTGTTCCCATAAGGGCATCCACGGTGCCTGATGCGGTATCGCACGCTTCCGTCTCCATCGCCGAAAAGATGAAAGCGAAGGCCATTATATCTCTCACCAGCAGCGGCAGCACTGCCAGGATGGTCAGTAAGTACCGCCCGCTTTGTCCTGTAATTGGTATTACCCCGTCAAGTCGCACTTGGCGCGAGCTCAGCCTCGCGTGGGGGGTTTATCCCATTTACAAGGAAGACGGCTCAAGCGTAGACGAGGCCGTCGAGTCTTCTTTTTCGGCAGCCCTCGACGAAGGCCTAATTGAAGAAGGAGACATGGTGGTTGTGACCGCAGGTGTGCCGGTGGGCATCCCAGGAACTACGAACATGGTCCAAGTGCATACCGTAGGTCGAATCCTCTTGAAGGGGATGAGCCTGATAAAGCGCAATGCCACTGGCCCAGTCCGCCTCGTGACTACGGTCGAAGAGGCGAAAGAAAAGGTGTTCGCCGGCGATATCATAGTTGTCAAGGAAAGCGGCAAAAGTTATACGCCGGCTTTTGAAAAAGCTGCAGCGATAATTGCCGAAGAGGGTGGCCTTGCCAGTTATGCTGCCATGGCGGCCTTAGAGCTCGGCATTCCCTGTGTAGTAGGGGCCACGGGCGCTTCGAATTTACTGAAAGACGGTATGGTGGTCACTGTGGACGGTTGCAGAGGCATCGTCTATAAAGGCGAGGTGAAATTGTGCTAAAAAACAGCCTCGCGAAGGCGATCCAAATGATGGTCTTGACCGAAAGTTAGCCAGAGAGGGTAAGAATATGAGAATGACGCGAGAAGTCGATGGACCATGCCATCGAGATCGATTGAATGTTGAAAAATTGCGCAGTGCTTTTCCTGCGCTTGAACATGTGCCGTCGTGGGATGAGCTCATCCTCAACGGCGATAGCACCTTTAAATGGAGCGCTGTCCTTGTCCCTTTTACAAGCCGTTCGGACGGCACAAGGGTGATCTTGGTTAAGCGTCCAGATAACCTCAGAGTCCACGGCGGCGAGATTTCTTTCCCTGGCGGCGGGGTGGAAGACGAAGATCTCTCTCCTGTTGACACGGCTCTTCGCGAAGCCGAAGAGGAGATAGGGCTGCCTCGACATTGCGTCATTCCTTTATCTCTTATGCCGGTAGAACATACCTATGCCAGTTCTTACGCGGTTTATCCTGTCTTGGGATGGATAGAAGGCGTCGATGAATTTCGCCCGAGTCCTGAAGAGGTGGATGAGGTGATATTCTTAGACATCGATCTCCTTGATGCCGAACCCAAGATCGAGCGAGCCATCAGGAACGGTGTTGAGACTTCTTATCCAGTTTATGATCTCCCCAAGGGGATACGGATTTGGGGAGTTACGGCTCGCATATTATGGCGCATCGCAAAACGCTTGCGCGAAGACGGATGCAGTAAATGGCCCTCATAGGCGCGCATCTTTCCATTGCCGGGGGATTGTGGAAGGCTATAGAGCGGGGAGAGAAATTGGGATGCGAGGCGGCCCAGATTTTTACGAAGAATCAGCTTCAGTGGCGCACCTCTCCCCTTTCTATGAATCAATGTGAGCAGTTTTATAGATGCTGGCAGCGAAGTTCCATTAAAAAAATCATAGCTCACGCTTCGTATTTGATCAACCTCTCGACCGAGGGAGCCATATGGAAGAAGAGCGTTGACTCCTTGCTGGAAGAGGTGAAACGGTGCGACCTTTTGGGGATCGATGACATAGTTCTTCACCCAGGTTCTCATAAGGGAGACGGTATAGAAAAGGGCTTGCACAGGCTAAAAGAGGGGCTTTCGTACGTTCTGGAAGAAAGCGACGACTTGCGGGTTCGTATATTGCTGGAGACGATGTCCGGACAGGGGAACAGCGTCGGCAGCACGTTAGAAGAGTTGCATTGGGTTATGGTTTCCTTGGAGGGCACAAGAAGACTCGGCATCTGCTTAGATACATGTCATCTCTTTTCTGCTGGATATGAATTGAGGAGTCGAGAGGGGTATAATCGCCTCGTTGAGAAGATAGATCACCTTTTTGGCGTTCAAAAGGTCGGTTGTTGGCACTTAAACGACAGCTTTTTTGAGAAGGGCAGCAAGAGAGATCATCATGCCCACTTAGGAGAGGGGAAGCTTGGCATTAACGCCTTTTCGTTTATACTCAACGACGAGCGATGGAATGATACTCCTTGCCTTTTGGAGACTCCGAAGGGTGGAATTGGAGACGAGGGCAATCTCGCCATCTTGCGCAAGCTGCGAGGAAGGTGAGCGTGAGTTTTGTATCCCAAACTTTTGATCTATTTGGATAGGATAAGGGAAAATGCTGGTGCCGTGGTGTCGCGATGCAAGGCCAGGGGAATAAGCGTGGCCGGCGTCACAAAAGGAATATGCGGTCATCCAAGCGTAGCACAAGTTATGCTCGAAGCCGGTTGCAAGTGGGTTGCCGACAGTCGCCTAAAGAACATCCAGCTAATGAGGGAGGCTGGGGTGAAGGGGCCGTTTATGCTGCTTCGCATTCCTATGGCTTGCGAGATCGATTGCGCTGTCGATCTCGCCTCCGCGACGCTCGTTTCGACCGTGGAGGCAATAGAGCTGCTGGAGCGATCGTGCGTCGCGAAAAGGAAGAGTCACGGCGTGATCGTAATGATCGATGTGGGGGATCTGAGAGAAGGGATTTTGCCCTGCGAAGTAGAAGGCATTGGGAAAAGCTTAAAGGGGTGCCGATGGGTCACGCCTTTGGGCGTGGGAACAAACGTAGGATGCTACGGCGGCGTGCTTCCGTCGCCCGATAACATTGGGGAATTGGTGCAGGTGGGGCATGATCTTGAGGGGCTTTTGGGGTATAAACTCGAGTTCTTCTCGGGCGGTTCTACTTCGTCCCTCAGGCTCTTAGAGAAGGGAGAGCTGCCCGAAGATGTGAATCAGCTCAGGATAGGCGAAGCTATTTTATTAGGTAGAGACGTCACGCATCGCCAAGTAATTCCCTATCTACGCCAGGATACGATGATGTTTGAGGCACAGGTTATAGAGGTTCGCTCGAAACCGAGCGCACCTAAGGGCGAACTTGGGGCCGACGCCTTCGGCAACGCTCCCAAGTGGGTTGATCGTGGAGTGAGGAAAAGAGCCATAATTGCTGCGGGACGTCAGGATGTGCGCCCCGAAGGTCTCTTTCCCACCGGGAAAGGGATCTCCGTGATAGGAGCTTCCAGTGATCATCTTCTGCTCGACGTGGAGGAAGCGACCTTTTCGGTGCGGTGGGGAGATGCCCTCTCTTTTTATATGGACTATGGGTGCATGTTGGCAGCGGCTACGTCTCAGTATGTGGAAAAAGTTATAGTGCAATAGTATATATCAAGGAGTTTTGAAGAGAATGTTCGGATTTCTGCGATGGCAGGATTTTTTAGATATATTTATAATTTCTTTTATCGTTTATAAATTGTTGCTTTTGCTCGTAGATACGCGAGCTATGCAGCTTGTGAAGGGGCTTTTTATACTGGGGTTGCTTTCTGTGGGTGCGAGGGCTTTGCAACTGGAGGCCCTGTCATGGCTTTTGGGAAGACTCTTCAGCGTCATATTGATAGCCATCCCCATAGTGTTTCAGCCCGAGTTGCGCCGCATGCTGGCAGAGTTAGGACAGGGGAGGATATGGCGGAGCAGACTCGCAAAGGAAAGAGCCAATATTTTGGCAGACGAGGTAGTGCGCGCCCTTATCTTTCTTCAGGAGAAGAAAATCGGGGCCATCCTCGTCCTGCAGCGCAAGGTGGGTCTGCGTGATATTTGGCGCACCGCTGTCAGGCTCAATGCCGATATCTCCCAGGAGCTCATCGTCTCTATATTCTGGCCCAATAATCCACTCCACGATGGTGCGACTATCATAGATAAGGAGAAGGTTTTAGCAGCGGCTTGTTATCTGCCGCTGACCGAGCAGACGAACCTCTCAAGATGGTTTGGGACGAGGCATCGTGCTGCCCTCGGCGTTACGGAGATTTCCGATGCGGTATCTTTGGTCGTGTCGGAGGAGCGAGGGGAAATTGCACTCGCCGTACGAGGACATCTCTCGAGGGGCCTCAAAGAAAAACAGCTCAGACAACTATTGGTGCATTATTTTGGGGCAGAAGAGCGTTCGGAAGGTTTCTGGGAACGGTTGAAAGAGGAGATGGGCTCTCTCTGGCCCAGTAGCGAGGAGGGTAGCGATGAAAAGGAGGATTGATGATCTCCTGTCGTCGACCTTGTTCCTCAAAATCGTGTCCGTGGCCCTCGCTATATTCTTGTGGATGTATGCCTCAGGCGATCGTAACGAGGAGAAAACGTTCTTCGTGCCGGTGGAATACAGGAACTTGCCGGAAGGAATATCGGTTACGGCCCAAACGGAGGAGGTAGAGGTTCAGGTCTCGGCACCGCCTGCCCTCCTGAGTTCTCTTAATGCCAGAGATGTCATCTGCGAGGTCGATCTGAGAGGTTTAAAAAGTCCCTCAAGACATCGATTGCCCGTCAAAATTTCTCTTCCACCGGGTTTTTCCATCATTTCGGTGAAGCCATCTTATATTGAACTCGAACTGCACAGAATGATTGAACGCGTGATGTCGGTAGAGGTAGAGATAGCGGATATACCGGAAGGGTATATTGTTCATTCGGTCAACACAGTTCCAGACAAGGTCGTGGTCAAAGGTCGGGAGGAACTGATCACCAAGGTGACCGGCGCCGTCGTGCGCTTGCCGTGGGAGAAAGTTTCGTCTGGAGAGAGCGTGAGGGCCTCTGTAGAGCTCAAAGCGCAAGACGAAATCCCTTCAGGTTTGACCATAGAACCGTCATGGGTAAACGTATCTGTGTCGGCAGAGAAGGGTTTCCCCAGAAAAGAGGTGCCCGTAGAGGTGCAATTGCGTGGAGCGCCTGATCCCGATTTCACCGTGGAATCTCTCGTCGTCGTTCCAGGAAGAGTGACCCTGGAGGGTCCTCCCAATGTGCTCAGCGGAATCGTAAGCGTAAAAACTGCACCCGTTTCCGTAGAAGGCTTGAGTAAGTCAGATGAGAGAACTGTAGCGCTGGAGATTCCGAAAGGGGTATCTTTACAGGGCGAGGGACAGGTGAAAGTAAAGATCGAGTTGCGAGAGCGCACGGTCAGCCGAACCTTCTTCGACATACCTGTTAAAATAGCAGGCAGGGGGGTATATTCAAAGTGGCGACTGGATCCCGATCGGGTAGATATCGTCCTGGAAGGACCACCCTCTGCGGTAGAGAGGTTAAATCCAAAAGAACTACCGATCGAGGTCTATGTCGATGTAAGTAATATCGTCTCCAAACAGATATCGATAGCTCCAAAAGTGCGTCTCCAGGGTGTAAATGTGCGGGTTGTAAAGATAGAGCCGCCGCAAGTTATGCTTTATGCTGATGATTGAGCGCTCAGTATGACAGAAAGTGGGGATGAGAACATTGTCGAGCAAAGTGCGTTGTCTCTTTGGGACGGATGGCGTTAGGGATGTAGCCAACAGAGGGGTTATGACGCCAGAGGTTGTCCTTCGCATAGCCCGAGCCCACGTGCTCTTCCTTACCGAGAGAGGGACGCCTCGCCCTAAGCTTGTGGTAGGGCGCGATACGCGCCGTTCAAGCCCCATGCTCGAGGCAGCGCTCTTTGCCGGTTTTACCTCGGCTGGAGCAGACGTTTACACTCTCGGGGTTATTCCTACCCCTGGGGTGGGCTTCGCTGTTAGGACAGTCGGTGCCGATGGGGGCGCTGTCGTGAGTGCATCCCATAACCCAGCCGAATATAACGGTATTAAGCTCTTCGACAGCGGCGGCGTCAAATTGCGTGACGACGACGAGGCCGCTGTCGAAGAATATTTGAGCGACAACCTCCTCGATGAGTGGCGACCCACTGGTGCTTCTATAGGCATAGTTGATGAAAAGCCTTCGTTCATCGAAAATTATGTCCATTTCTTGAAAGGATTAATGGGCGAGTGGAAGCCCAAGTTGCGCAAAGTAATCGTAGATTGCGCCCACGGTGCCACCACTGTTATAGTAAAAAATGTCTTGAATGTATTGGGCGACGAGGTATTTTTCGTAGGGGCAAACCCTACCGGCGTGAACATCAATGAAGGTGTGGGCGTTATGCACATGGAGCACCTGAAAGGATGGGTGCGCAAGGAGAGCGCCGACTTAGGGATTGCCTTTGACGGCGACGGCGACAGGGTGCTCTTCGTCGATCGAAATGGACGAGCCTTAGACGGAGACATAGTATTATGGGTGCTCGCCCGATGGTTAAAGAAGGAAGGGTGCTTGGGTTCGGGCGTTGTAGCTACCGTTATGAGCAATATGGCTTTGGAAGAATTGTTGGCCGAAGAGGGTATTCCATGTTTCCGTGCCCCCGTTGGGGATCGTTACGTCTTTGAACTCATGGAGTGCGAAAAAGCCCTTTTGGGTGGTGAGCAATCTGGCCACGTCATCGTGCGCGGCTATGGGGCGATCGGCGATGGGATAGGCACGGCCATATTATTTTTAAGGGCATGCGATTCGCTGGGCGAAGAGGTCGAGAGTTTGGCGGATCGCTTTCGTCGCTACCCTCAACTCTTGAAAAATGTCCGCGTATGCGATAAGCACTTTATCCTATCGCAAGATGCCGTACAGGATAAGATAAAAGAGGTGGAGTCGTTCCTCAAGGGCAAAGGGAGGGTATTCGTCCGCCCTTCGGGAACGGAACCTATGGTGCGCATACTCCTGGAAGCGCGCGATTTGGATCTGACGTCGCTGGCTGATGAATTGGTCAGCTTTATCGAACAGGTCGATGCTGAGTTGAATGCGAAGTAGGAGTTTATCTTACCAAAGGAGGAGTTCGGATGGGATCCATTACGAAATGTCTATTTCCTGCCGCTGGCTTGGGGACGCGTTTCTTGCCTGCAACAAAGGAGATTCCGAAGGAGATGTTGCCTCTCATAGATCGTCCCATCATTCATTACGGCGTTGAGGAAGCTGTAAATTCGGGTTGTTCCGATGTGGTATTCGTGACCGGTCGTGGCAAACGAGCCATTGAAGATTACTTTGATAGATCAATAGAGTTGGAAAATATACTCTTGGAACGTGGTCAGAAGGAACTCTATGATATGGTTGTGGCTGTAAGCGAGATGGCGCGCTTCGCCTATGTTCGCCAGTCGGAACCTTTGGGCTTGGGACACGCAGTGCTCTGCGGAGAGCAATTTTGCGAAAGCGGTTTTTTTGGTGTCATCCTGCCCGATGACGTCATGATTGCGGATACACCTGTGCTGCGCCAACTTGTAGAACTTCACGAAAGGCTTGGTGGGTCGGTCGTGGCTTTAGAGGAAGTGCCACCTGGAGAAGTATCTCGTTATGGCATAGCGAAAGTTGAGCCTCAAGAGGACGGGGTCTATCGCATCCTCGATCTTGTGGAGAAACCTTCTCTCAATGAAGCCCCAAGCTGTTTGGCAGTGGTGGGCCGTTACCTGCTATCACCCAGGATATTTCACCACCTGCACAACCTTCGTCCGGGCTCCGGTGGCGAACTACAGCTTACAGATGCCATAAAGTCGCTTCTCAGTGAAGAGGTAGTGTGGGGGTTGCGGTATAATGGGTTGCGCCTCGATTGTGGCACAAAGGAGGGATGGTTTAAGGCCACAGTCACGATGGCGCTCGAAAACGGCACGCTGAGGGAGGCGCTGTTTTCTCTTTTGAGACAAAGGGGGTTGATGGACGTGTAGAAAAGAGATGGCGGAGGTTGTTTATGGCGTTATGGTAAGCGCCTGGGCTGGCTTTTAGCCAGCTGACGAGGTTGGGGGATGATCGAAATTATCGGCGGGTGCCCCCATGGCCATGGAAGATAGGCCATTAAGCTGTCCTACAAAACCGCGGAGCGATCTGAGGGACAAAGGGGACGGTAATTCTTCCGTGTGTAGGATCAGAAAGGATGAAAAATAATTATGTGTGGGATTGTAGGCTATGTAGGCCATCGAAAGGCCTGCAGTGTGCTCTTAGATGGGCTTAAACGACTCGAGTATAGGGGATACGATTCAGCCGGTCTGGCAGTTCGCGATGGCGAAGGGATCAAGGTCATAAAGGAAGTGGGCAAAGTTTCGGATCTTGAGCGCATCCTCGTCGGGCTCGACCTCGAGGGCCGTCAGGGGATCGGACATACTCGTTGGGCTACCCATGGCGGCGTATCTGCGGTCAATGCGCATCCCCATGCGGACGGAATGGGGCGATTCGTCCTTGCACATAACGGCATAGTAGAGAACTACCATGAGTTGAAAGAAACCCTTTTAGCCGATGGCGTCTCGTTTACTTCTGAGACGGATACAGAAGTGATAGTTCAACTGCTGTCCAAGCTTTACGACGGGGATATCCTCAGAGCGCTTACGGCTTTACAGGCACGCCTTGAAGGATCCTACGCCCTTGCCATCATCGACAGGGAGGATTTCAACCACATTTACTGCCTCCGCAATGGCCCGCCGCTGGTCTTGGGCTTAGGAGAAGGAGAGTCGTTCTGTGCTTCCGACATCCCGGCGATCCTTCCGTATACGCGACGCGTCATTTATATGGACGACGGTGAAATCGCCGAGCTTTCTCCCAAAGGAATCGCTCTATGGGATAAATCAGGGTCTTCCCTGCAAAAGAAGACGTTCTTCGTGGATTGGGACGTGTCTATGGCCGAAAAGGGCGGCTACCCTCACTTCATGCTCAAGGAGATCCACGAACAGGGGGGAGTGTGCCGCTCCACGTTGAAAGACAGACTTATAGACGGCAGCGTGGACCTTTCTGCTGAGATCTCTCTGGACGAGAAAGTTGCGAGCCGCTTCGAGGGGATTCATCTCGTAGCTTGTGGCACCTCCTACTATGCGGCTCTCGTGGCTGAAAGGGTCTTTGAGCGTTGGACCGATCTGGATTTGAAGGTAGATATCGCTTCAGAGTATCGCTATCGTCAGGGAAAGATCGGACCTGACACGCTCGTCGTCTTCGTCTCTCAGTCTGGCGAAACGGCCGACACTATAGCTGCCGAAAGGAAAGCGCGGGAGATGGGAGCTTATTGTCTGGCCGTTACCAATGTGCGCGGCTCGACTTTGGCCCGCGATTGCGACGACGTCCTTCTCCTCAAGGCTGGTCCGGAGATAGGCGTCGCTGCGACGAAGACGTTTATGGGGCAAATCACAGCCTTATATCTGTTGGCTATCTACATCGGTCGACTGAGAGGAACTCTCTCTGTCGAACAAGAGAGGGAACTGATAGATGAGCTCATTCAGCTTCCCTATAAGGTCGAGACCGCCCTCGATAGGGAACCCGCCGTGGAGGAGTTGGCCTCCAGATTCGCCAATAGCGAGAATTTCCTCTTCTTAGGAAGGGGGATGTCGTATCCAATAGCCATGGAAGGGGCGCTCAAGCTCAAGGAGATATCCTATGTTCATGCGGAGGCATATGCGGCAGGTGAGATGAAACATGGCCCCATAGCGCTCCTTGAGCCCAAGGTGCCTGTGGTTGTGATTGCACCCAGGGACAGCCTTTATGAAAAGACGCTCTCCAACATTCAGGAGGCCAAAGCGAGGCACGCACCCATCATAGCCGTCGGCTTTGACGATGATGAACGACTGGCGCAGGAGGCAAACTATGTGCTCTCCGTTCCGTGGACCCTTGAGGAATTTTCTCCCTTTGTGACGGTAGTCCCTCTTCAGCTTTTTGCCTATCACATGGCAAAGAAGCGGGGCTGTGAAATTGACACCCCTCGCAACCTGGCAAAAAGTGTGACAGTAGAATGAAAAAGGAGGACGGCTAGTCTGTCCTCCTAAAAAGGCGATGAGCAATAGCTAAAAACAAAGCCAACGGCAACAATGGTGCTGCTGCAACCCATAAGGGCACCATTGTTGCCGTAATTATAACGACCGATAAAAGCATAGATGTCAATAAGAACCAGAAAGCGCATTTTGCAATGCGAGTGCCTTGTCTGGTGCTCCATAGGCCTAAGAACACAGTCAAAACACTGAGAATCACAGGAACGAACAAGACAAACATCGAAGATTTTTTCTCATTGGGTCAAGCCCTTTAAGCATTCAGGGCAAGCGCCATAGAGATAAATCTGGATTTGGTCTACTTGGAAGTCTGTGTGTTGTAATATTTCTCCCACGGTTCGTTCGTTGAGGGGAATGTCGTATATCCTGCCGCAGTGAATACAGTGATAGTGAGCATGGGGCTCGGGATTTGGGTCGAAGTGAACACGCTTGTTGTCAACGGTGAGGATCTGGATCAGTTCCGCTTGGGCCAAAAGTTGCGTAGTGCTGTATATGGTTGCAAAGGAAATGGTGGGAAATTCTCCTTTTAGCTCCTGATATACGCACTCCGCAGACGGATGATCTCTCCTTCCCTGGAGGAGGCGAAGGATCGCCAGACGTTGAGATGTAATCTTCGCCCCTTGCCTTTTTAAGGCACTTACGGCTTCTTCCATAGTCCACACAGCAACCACCCCTTACCGAGAAATCTGACTTGTATTCATTATAAGCATTTATCCAATCGTGACAATAGGAGGTGGTTTTAGATCGCCCCAATCGCTTGTCTTCGCCGTTAGGGCTATGCGCAACGCTAATCCTTCATACCATATTATTCGACTAAATAACTTACTATATAGTTAAAAACACATCTTTGAGTCGAAGATATCTCAAGGTAGATCGATAGTAAACTAAGTGTTGTCTGTAGTTTTAATCTTTGTCTTTCTCTACTTTGCCTTTGGCGCGACCGTATCGCTCGTAGCCGTAAGAACCGTATTTGCGGCTTTGTCCTTGCAGTGTCGAAAGTTCCTTTTCAAAAGCTTTTAGAAGATGACGCTTCTTGTCCATTTCTTCGCTTGCAGACTCGGTTGAGATGTCGCGCTCTATCCATCCGAGTTCTATTAGAGCTCTCACATCTACCAAATCTTCATCGATAGCTTCGGCGAGCTCCTTTGCGTTCAGTCTCTCGTATGGGTGATCCCTCAGATAGTCCAGTGCTTTTTTGTATACATTATCAAGCCTCTTCAGACAGGCAGGACATATCATGGGTCCTGCCGTAATAAAGGGCTTGCCGCACAACTTACATTCTGCCATCCCCACCTCATTCACCCCCTGGCCGCACTCTTCTAAAATGGATTATAGCACGCCTTCCACTTGTCCGGTTTCGCTGGCAGCCCTGCGTCCGAAATGTACCTGCTGCCTCAACTTTGTTCTCTTTACCCCCCGAGCACGAGCTCTTCAAAGACCAGCGTAGATTTTGATAAGACAACTTGAGATCTTGACTCCCGAGTATGTGAGCTATATATTTATCCTGTATTATGATATCCTGAGATCTGAACATGACAGCCAAAAATCCATAAGGAGATGGTCAATTATGATACAAGACTTCGTGTGGGGAGCGATGCGCACCTCTTCCTTCTGCGCTCCTTCGAGGATAGTCTTCGGCCCCGGCGCTGTGCGCCAAAACCTCGCTGCTGAGGTGAGATCGATAGGCGCAAAGAGAGTCCTCATCGTTGCAGACCCCAACCTCGTAAAAGCCGGCATGACGGAAAGCTTAAACGAGGCCTTGAAAGGCGAAGTGGAAGAGCTTTTAACTTTCAGCGAAGTCCTCCCGGAACCTCCTGTAGACATTCCTCTAAAGATAGCCGACATCGTGAAAGAAAAGGGAATTGACCTGATCATAGGCTTCGGCGGAGGGTCTTCTTTAGATTGCGCAAAAGGAGGATCGATATTAGCCACGAACGGCGGTCACCCGAGGGATTACTTCGGCGTGAACAAGGTCAAAAAGCCCGGCATCCCTACCATCCTAATACCCTCTACCGCAGGCACAGGGAGCGAAGTCACCGCCGTAGCCGTCTTTGACGACCCAAAACAAGGCGCTAAGTTCGGCATACAGAGCCCCTTCAACTACGCCAAGGTCGCCCTCGTAGACCCTGAAATGACGATGACATGCCCTCCAAAGGTAACAGCTTCAAGCGGAATGGACGCACTCATTCATGCCGTTGAGGCATATACGTCGAAAGACGCCTCCCCTTTAAGCGACCTCCTTGCCCTTCCTGCCATAGAGCTCATAGGGCATTACTTGGTGCGTGCCTATGCAGACGGAAAAAATATAGAAGCCAGAACTGCGATGTCCTTGGCAAGCTTATGGGCGGGCCTTTCTTTCGCCCAGGCCGGATGTGCCGCAGTGCACGCCTGCGCTTACCCCTTAGGCTCTACATATCACGTCCCCCATGGCTTAGCTAACTCCCTCATGTTCGTTCCAGTTACGAAGTTCAACCTCATAAGCAACTACGACCGCTACGGAAAGATCGCTTCCCTCTTAGGGGAAGACACGCAAGCGCTTTCATTAAAAGAGAAAGCCGAAAAGTGCGTGGACGCAATTGTAAACCTCATGAAGTCTTTGGACATGCCCTTAAAGCTCCGAGATGTGGGAGTAAAAGAAGAAACCCTGGAGAAGATGGGCAAAGACACGATGCTTCAGACCAGGCTTTTGGCTCACAACCCGAGGGAGGTGAAAGAAGAAGACGCCATAAGGTTCTTCAAGGAGGCGTATTGAGGGTTGGTAGCTTAAAGTTGAATTAGCATCTTAAGTATCGAAGCATAGCGTTAAGCTAATAACTATTAAGTTTATAGCGCTGTTTTAAAAGGGCTGGTATTGAATAATCAAAAAGGAGTGAAGACTAATGAAACTTTATTTCTTTGAATGCGGAATCTTGAAGAGTCAGAAACATTACTTTACAGCAGGTCGTGGCCTGCTTGAGCCTTTTGATGTTCCTGTTCCAGCGTTTCTGATCGAACATCCTCGTGGTTATGTTTTATACGATACTGGAAACGCTTTAGAGGTAACCATTGACAAGAAAAAACACTGGGGTGCAATAGTTGCTGCTTATGATCCCGTCATGACAGAGGATCAGTGGATAGTGAACCAGGTCAAGAGGGTAGGGGTACAACCTGAAGACATAAAATATGTAATAATGTCTCACTTGCATCTGGACCACGCCGGTGGTGTAGGTCATTTCCCGAAGGCCAAATATGTGGTTCAAAGAGAAGAGCTGTATTACGCTTATGTTCCCGACTCCTTTATGAAGGGTGCCTACATAAGAGCTGACTTTGACAAAGACGTTGAGTGGTTTATTTTGGAGGGTTGGCGAGACAACAAGTTCGACCTCTTTGGAGATGGCAAAATCATCATTTACTTTACGCCGGGGCACACTCCTGGTCATCAGTCTATCTTGGTTAACCTCGAAAATACAGGCCCCGTGTTTTTATCCGCAGATAGCTGTTACACCATAGAGAACATCGATGAAGATGTCCTTCCAGGACTCGGCTGGAGCCCCAGTCTTTCTCTACAAAGCATAAAAATGATGAAACATTTAAGGGATGAGATGGGTGTTAAGATAATTACTGGACATGATCCTGTTGCCTGGAAACAATATAAAAAAGCGCCTGAATATTACGATTAAGGTTATTGAATCACTCTCGGGTTGACGAAGAGTAAAATTCTCAAGAGAATGGAGCTACGAAAACAAATCAGATACTAACGCCAAATAAAAAGGTCAACTCTGGTGCAGGGATTTGTATGTGCCAGGGTAGGGATGAACATGATCCGCACGAACGAGGAGATGGGGGTAGCTGGCGTTATAGCCGCTGTTTTGGCCATCAGAGGAGCTGCTTGGGGGTTAGCTGTAGGAATATTGCTTTTCCTGCTGGTGCAGTATCGAAGAGGCAAAGAATGAAGCTTCGCCGAGTTGCCGTCTGTCGAAATTTTGCGTTCGACGCGAGGAATCGATTCCAGGCGCCGGGGAAAAGTTGATTTGCAAAAACCCCTCAAGGCAAAGTCTTGAGGGGTTTAGCTTGGGAGAGATGTGGTAACATTGATGAAGTGGCATAAATATCGTTAAATGGGGGGTTTTTCATGCCGTATGGTTACAATGGTAAGATTTTGCGGGTGAACTTGAGTAATAAGAGCATCGGTACGGAGGAGTTCGACGAGGCGTTTTATCGCACCTATATGGGCGGCTCAGGTTTAATTGCCTATTACCTGCTGAAGGAGCTCAAACCCAAGGTTGATCCGCTTTCTCCCGACAACATCTTGGTGTTTGCCTCTGGTGCGCTGACAGGGGCGCGCGTAGGAGGAATGTGTAGATATGCCGTAGGAGCCAAGTCCCCACTAACCGGCGGTTTTGGCGAATCTGAAGCCGGTGGATTTTGGGGACCGGAACTGAAGATGAGCGGCTTCGACGCTATCGTAATAGAGGGGAAGGCCGAAAAGCCCGTGTATCTGTATGTGAAGGATGGATCCGCAGAAATTCGCGACGCCTCTCACCTATGGGGAAAGACCACTGGAGAAACACAAGAGGCCATAAGAAACGAGTTGGGAGATTCCAGAGTCAAATTGGCTCAAATTGGTCCAGCAGGGGAAAAGATGGTGCGTTTTGCCTGCGTTACCAACAACTTAAAACACTTTAACGGCCGGAATGGCCTTGGAGCGGTGATGGGCTCTAAAAATTTGAAGGCTGTAGCCGTAAGAGGAACCAAAGACGTGCCAGCTGCCGACCCGGCTACTCTTTCTGAAATAGCCAGAAGGTTTGCCAAGGCAGTCCCAGAAAACCCTCTCACCAAAGGCCTCTATCAGTGGGGAACAGCTGCTGCCGTGA
>LGFQ01000066.1 GCA_001508935.1 Synergistales bacterium 54_24 | reverse complement strand
TGTTTCCGCTCGATGCGCCTGCCTCCAGGGAGTGGTTAAAGGAAGGCAAGGCAACGGAACGACTACCACGAATTGACAGGAATCCTGAGCTGCGGCAACGGCTACTTCCCCTCTGTCGACTTAAAGTTGGAGAGATCTGGCAAGATCCTGTTCGTGGGCATCGAGTGGGTGTCCTTGACGCAACCTGCATGAGAGATGTTGAAAATCTAATGGGTAAAGCCAAGGCAAGCCTGGCTGTCAATGACCCACCATATAATGTTGTGGTCGGTAATGCCAACACTCATAATCTATCTAAGATAGATTTGCCCTCCTATCTTGATTTCTCGAAGAAATGGGTCGCAGCAACCCTGAATGTTTTGGCTTCAAATGCTCACTTTTATGTCTGGATGGGAGCCGACTATCGCGACAACTTTCAGCCGCTTCCTGACTTTATGATCCTGATGCGCGAATTCACTACCTTGAAAGCAAGAAACTTTATCACTATTAGGAATCAGCGAGGCTTTGGCACGCAGAAAAACTGGATGTGGGTTAGGCAAGAATTACTGCACTACACGAAAGGAAATCCCAATTTTCGGGTGGTGTATACAGACATTCCTAAAATCCTTCGCGGATATTACAAAGAAGTTAACGGGCGGATTACCGAAAACCTCGAAAGAAGCAAATCCGAGATGATCCGGCCGGGAAACGTCTGGGTAGATATTCAACAAGTCTTTTATCGTATGGAGGAGAATGTACCTGGATGTTATGCTCAAAAACCGCTTAAAGCCATCCAGAGAATCATTGAAAGCAGTAGTAATGACGGCGATTTTGTTCTTGACTTGTTTGCTCACTCAGGGACCACGCTGATTGCAGCAGAACAGCTTGGTCGTACAGCATACACCGCCGATATTGACCCGATCTTTGCCGAGGTGACAATCAGACGGTTGGAGCGCTACAGGAAGACTGGCAAGACTGGTTGGCAATGGCAGAATCCATTCCCAGAGATTGATCAAATCTTCTAATGACGGAACTTTGCGATGAACATAGAGGAACTCCGTAGATATCTTGACTGTCTTATTGAATCGTTGAAGAACGAAGACAAGTGCCTGTTGCAAGCGCGGCTACAGGCGCTTGTGTCAGTATTTCCGTTTAATGAGTACGAATACGTCATCACATTTTTGCTCGATCGAGGAGTTTTATCATTCACGGACTACGAAGCTCTTCGAGAGAACTATGTGTCTTCGAACCGATATCTCGACCTCTTTAGCCTATCCCCGAGGGTTTTCGGGCAGATTTGGGGCGAAAAGCATCTTATGGATCTGGATGAAAGGTTTAAGAAACCGGACAAGGCACTCGACCCGAATTATGATGGTCAATACGACTTATGGCTCGATGGCGTTCGAATCGAGGTAAAGGCAGCAAGAGCAATTCACACAAGGAAACGAGGCTCATTGGTCTCGAAGGCTCTTTACTGGGGTTCCGACTATCCGTTTTGGATGAACTATCAGCAGCTGAAACTGGACATCTGCGATGTTTTTGTCTTCATAGGGGTATGGGCTGACAAACTTGTATACTGGGTCATGTCGAATAGCGAGGTCAAGAACAACAGGTATCTGAGTCACCAACATCGAGGGGGTATTGAGTACCAAATCGGTATTACGCACAAAAACATTACAGAATTTGATAAGTATCAGGTTGAAGCTATGGACGTGGCAAAAACAGTCATCGAAAAGGCTCGCAATTGAACCGCCCCGTCACTGGAGCTAAGCTCTTCTGACCCCTGCAACATACCTCCTCAGCTGTTTGCATGGTAATTGAGCTTAAATTATACTTTAGTCCCTCACCCAAACCATGATCATAGCGATTCCAACTATTTTTTTACCTCCTCAAGCTTTGGATCAAATCTCTATTTTTGACATTTTACCATATTATACTTTCCTTAATCGAATTCTAATGCACTATTTGGCACATATGCTGTAGCAGTAACATAAAACATGCCACGGTTGTGCAGGGTATCTAAATTCAAGACTATCTTGGCCCGAAGAGAAAGCTTCCCCTTGGAATTGCCGGAAAGGCTTGAAGGACTTAAAGGGCGGTATGCTATTATTAGTCGGTTTGTTGAGACTGCGGAGCTTTCCTTGAAGGAGCGGAAGGGTGTAGAATTTTAGCGGAGTGTTCACCTGTCCGGCCTCGGCAGGGGCGGAGGGCTCAACGCCAAGCGTATTGATGAGGTCGAAAAACACAAAGAGTAAAGGCATGACCCCGAAGGAGGATGAAGGAATGCGAAAGACGATTTTGGCTATTGTGTTGGCGGTTGCGGTGATGTGGGCGGCTGTGCCCTTTGCTGCGGCGGGCACGCTCGACAAAGACGTGATACTGGTGGGCACGGAGAGCACTTATCCGCCCTACGAGTTTCGCGACGAGAAGAACCAGCTCCAGGGCTTCGACGTAGAGCTGGTGGAGACGATAGCTCAGGAGCTCGGCAAAAAGGTGGAGTGGGTGGACATGCCCTTCGACAGCCTGATCCCGGCGCTAATTTCGGGCAAGATCGACCTGATAGCGGCCGGCCTCTCCGCGACGCCAGAGAGGGCAAAGCGCGTCTCTTTTACCATTCCCTACGAGATAAGCCTGAGCTCTTTTATCGTAAGGGCCGATAGAACCGACATAAAGACCCTCGATGACCTTAAAGGCAAGGTCGTGGCAGTCCAACTCGGTACTGTTCAGGATACCTACACTACCCAGTTGGGCACCGTGGAGGTCAAACGCTTTCAGAAATTTGACGACTGCGTGCGCGAGGTGAGCCTGGGACGGGCCGACGCCTCCTTGATGGACCGCCCCGTGGCCAATAACTTCGTGGAGTCCGATGAGTTTAGGGGAAAAGTTAAAATCGCCTTCGACCAGGAGATAACGGGCGCCGGCAAGGCGCTGGCCATAAGAAAAGACGACGCCGAATTTCTTGAGGCCGTAAACGCGATATTGCAAAAGATGAAAGACGACGGTCGCCTGGATGCAATGCTTGCGAAATGGATGAAGTGGTAAGGAAAACCCGAAGCCCTTGGGGGTGGTCATGCCCCCAAGGGCTTGCTTCCAAAAAACTGCGTGAAAAAACACAAAGGCTTTTTATTTGCTTCCAGCTTGCTTAAACAGTAAGGGCAAAGCGGGTAGCGACCGTTTATTGATCTGCTTCAAACATTTACCCTTAAATTTAACCAAAAGCGCATTGCCAACAAAGGCTTTATGCGCGCACCTTTAGGGCGATGCTGTTTCCCGACGGGATCACCACGGCCTTTTTGGGTTTGACTTCTTTAGCGATGCGCCTAAAGGCTTCGTCAAGCGAACGCGTGACTATGCCCGGATACTCTATATCTGTCTTGGGTGTGACGAGAGCGCTGTTGAGCTCCACCAAATTTTTCACCGTCTTCAAGGCTATGAAAGGCGGTATTGTGAAGTTCTGCCTCACTTCTTCGAGGGCGCTCCCGAAATCGTCCATGGCCTTCAGCAAAGTCGTGCCGAAGTCTGGATACCCCAACCCCTCCGGCAAATCCGCCACCAGTATGAGCCCGCCCCCGGGGCGTACGGCGCCGTACGTGGCGGAAACGGCCTTTACGGCCTGATACAGGTCTATGTCAAAGGGGTAGCCGCCGCTCGAAACGATGACCAGATCCGCGGGTTCGTCTATGTAAAGCCCCTGGAGCGCCTCGGCTTCCTCTATGCCTTTAGCCCAGGCCTCTTCTATGCTTCCGGCCACGTAAGTCGCCGGTTTTCCCTCTTTGTCGCCGATCACATTGAGCAAAAAGGATTTCTTGCCCTCTAAGGCTGTGTGCACAAACTCCATCATGTCTCGATGTATCGGGTTTTCGTCGAGCGATCCGCAGCGCACGCCTGGGTGGATGCCTGTGCCTAAAAAGGCGAGGCCGTGGTTGTGCTGGGTGGAGCGCCTGCCGGCAACTCCTGGTATGATCCCCTTGCGCCCGCCGCTGTAACCGGCCAGGTCGTGGTGCGTTATGCCGCCCAAGACCACCACGAGCTCCGCCTCCGCGACGGCGGGGTGCAGCTCGACAGGCGTTCCGGCCGTCGTCTTTCTGCTTAAAGGGACAGCTTTGAAGGCGTCGTGGGGTAGGATGTGGTCGCCAGAGCTAGGAGCGGAGCCCAATATGAGCTCGATCTCCTCGTCCGTGGGCAGCCTGTGCTGCCCTCCCCCGATCACCCAATCCACGCTCTCTACGCCGCACTGAGCGAGCCTCCTTCTGACAGGTTCAGCCATAAGGGGCACACGTTGCCAAGCCCTTGTGGCGTCGGGCACGACGACGGCTATTTTGGAAACGCCCTCCGACAATTCCTCAAGCCTCGGGGAACCGATGCACTGCTCCAAGGCTTCGTCCGCGGTGCGCCGCTTCACGTGCTCTTCCTCGGTGCGCGTCTCCTGCAAGGGCAGCGGCAGCTCGAAAACGATTTCATCCCTTCCTATGGGAAGGCGAACGGTAGGCATTCTCTCTCCTCCAGTCTTTGAAAAACTCCGATTCTATCGGGCTATGTCCACGAACATAAGTGTAATATATTTTAAATGGATGTGAGAGTGAGTGTGAATGTGAGTGTGAGGGCGAGAGTGGATCAGGGCGCAAAAAAATACCAGGGCTTCGGCTGTTGAAGTGCCCGACGATGGCCGAAAATAAAAAGAGTCCTTTTGTGGCGGGACAAATGCATGTCCGTGAGGTGAAAGAGATGCGAGCGATAAAGACGCTCAGGTTCGGAGCGCTTCAGATCAGCGAGGAGGACATCGTCCGCTTTCCCAAAGGTATCCCCGGTTTCGCTGACCATACGGAGTGGGTTTTTGCCGGCGACGAAGATAGCCCTATAAAGTGGCTCCAGAGCCTGAAAGACGGTGATGTGGCGCTCCCGGTGGCCCCGCCCGAGCTGATTTTAGCCGATTACGATGCCAAGGTTTACAGCGAAGACATTAAGGAACTCGAGGCTTCTTCGGCGGGGGAGTTGGCGCTTCTTGTCGTTATAACCATCCCGCCCGATGAACCGTGGGAGGCCACGGCCAACATGCGCGCGCCCATCGTGATAAACGTCAGCAAGCGCCTGGCCAAACAGGTGATAGCCCAAAACGAGGAATACACCGTGGCGCACCCGCTCTTCGACGAGGCGACCAGGAAGGCGATGGCGAGCGGCTCGCACGCGGCTCCCGAGGAAGCTCACGCGGGAGGGGGCGCTTAAGGAGTGCTTGTGCTCTCGCGCAAAGCTGGCGAATCCATAATCTTGGGCGACGACATAGAGATAACGGTGCTCGAGGTCAAGGGAGAGTCCGTAAAGCTCGGCGTAAAGGCGCCAAAAGAAATTCCCGTGTGGCGAAAAGAGCTGGTCGAAGAGATAGAGAAGGCCAACGTGGCAGCCGCTCGGGCGAAGGAGGCCGAAGCCTTGGCGCGCCTCTTCAAGTCCGCGAAGAAGTGACCGTAAGTGCGCCTGGAGATGAAAACGAGTCGGGGATGGTGATATTTACATGGCCTCTTCCGTCTGGCAGAAGAATATAGAGGAGCTGAAAAAACGTCAGCCGCGCCTCGCGGATTTTTTGGAAGAAAAAAGGGCTTCCCTCGATAAAGAAAACGCTTTTTTAGGATGCGAGGTCAAAGAAACGCCTTCGGGCTTTTGGGTAAAAGGCCTAACAGAACGTCCTTTTTTTGAGCGCAAAGAAGGCCAGGGGCAAAAAGCCTCGCCAAAAAGCGCCTGCGTCTTCGTGATGGGCTGCGGGACGCCCTCTTATTTCGTTAAAACCCTTAAAGCCCTCGGCAAATCGGTGATGGCGGTCATCGTCGTAGAGCCAAATATAAACCTGCTTTTGCGCTTGCTCGACGAGGTCTTCGTATATAAGCTCTTGCCGCCTTTTATAAGGCTTGGCTTTGCCGTAAACGATGACGACGAGCTCGTTCAGGAACTTTTGGGCGTTACGGTTGGCCCCCTTGGGACCTTTGCGGCAGGGGATTTGGAGTGCGTTGTTCACGAAGGGGAGTGCGAGGCTGGGGGCGCCTTTAATGCCGTATTTCTTAAAACTAAAGAGCGCATACTCCTTAACTTGCAGCTCATAGGAAACTCCGTGGAAGACACGCTTTTGGGCCTGCGCCAGATGGCGCTTGTCTCCCCTTGGGTCGTTTTTGGGCCAAAGCTCAGGCATTTGGCCGGCGCTTTTAAAGATAGATCCGCTGTCGTGGTTTCAGCAGGACCGTCGCTCGATAAAAACTTCGAGCTCCTCAAGGGAAGGGAGGACAAGCTTCTCATCATCGCCACGGACACGGTTTTGCGCAAGCTCCTTAAAAACGGCATTAAACCGCACATAGTTTGCGCCTTGGAGAGGGGTCTCGTCGTTTTTGACAAGCACTTTAGAGACGTCGTAAAAGACTATAAAGAAGAGCTAAAGGACGTGCTTTTGGTGGTGCAGTCGGTTTGCGTGCCTCAAATCGTCGGCACCTGGCCCGGCCCCAAGGTCGTTATAGGCAAAGCGGGCTTACCCCTCGACTCGTGGGTTGTGGCACAGCTTTTGGGCGGAGACGTCATTTCATCAGGCGCCTCCGTGGCCCACATGTGTACGACCCTGGCGGCTACGCTCGGGGCTTCTTCCATCGCCCTCATAGGCCAAGACCTCGCCTACGGCCCTGAGGGCCTGACCCACAGCAAAGACACGGCCTGGGAAAAAGAAAAGTCGGGCGACGCCAGAGTGTCCGAGGAAAACCGCATCGAAGTGCCGGGTGCTTTGGGAGGAACCGTTTACACCAACAGGATATGGCTCATGTTTATCCGCCTTTTTGAACAGATGATACCGTCTCTTAAGGAATCTGGCATAAACCTTTACGACTGCACCGAAGGCGGCGCGCTCATAAGAGGAACTACCATAACGCCTTTTGATGAGTTTTTAAGCGAGTTTGTAGACCCGCTTGCGCCTTTTGAAGTTACGCCATCTCGGGCGGCGACTTTGGCGGCAGAAGAAGATACGGTTTCCTTAGCCGAGCGCGCGCTTCAAAAAATCGACGAGGGCATAGGCGGCTTTGAGCTCTCTTTGAGCCTTTTAGACCGCTTGGAAAAAGAAAAGGCGCGCGTTACTTCGCCGGGCCTTTCGCCCCTCCAAAGACAAAGACTCGCCTACGAAGCTTCTTCTGTGATCGATGCCCTGCATGCCCAAAACAGGGTGTTGGAGTTTTTGGGGCAGACCTACGCATACGCAACGCTGCTTGAAATCATACGCACGCGGACACTCGAAAATGTCGAGACGATGAGGCGGTGGGAAAAGGCCCACGACGAACTCATAGCGGCCCACAGAGTGGCCGCCAATTTCGCGATTCGATGGCTTCTTTACGCAAAAGAGGCGCTTGCTTCCTTCGTGAACGCGCCCCATGCCGCTTCGCCTTTCGGCTTAAAACCCCTCGCCGAAAAAGAGGCGCTTAAATACTTAGAAAACTTGCTCGACGAAAACAAAACCTCAAGCGGCGTTTCGGACAAGCCGCTGATAGACAACGTCATCGCCAGGTGCGACCCAATTTCGGCGGACTGGCCATACAAGGTGCTTTGGAAGCTTGCCCTTCACCTTGAAAGCGAAGGCAGGTCCGAAGAGGGTTGCGCCTTTATTTTTAAGGCCCTAAAACTGCTTGAAGATAGCGAAGTCGAGGCAGTAGAGGCGGCCACAATCTTAAAAGACTGGGCGCGCCTTTTGGCTTCGCCCGACCTGTGCCGCCTCCCTCAAATAGAAACGGCAAAAGTAGCTTTAAGTAACGCCCTGCGCTATGCCCCCGAGGACGAAGAGATACAGAGCATGTGGAAGTCGCTGACCGAGCAGGAATACGTTACCTTTAGCGACCTCTTGCAGGTTGACCCCGAAAATGCCGCGATAAAGTGGATGAAGCGCAGAGCCGAAGTCGAAAGCCTTGCCTCTTGCGGCAAAGTCTTTGAGGCATTAAACAAGGCCTGGGAAATGGCAGAAGATTTCTCGCAAGACCTGCCAGAAGAAAGCAGGGCAATGGCTTCTTGGTGCCTTTCCACGATAGAAAAACTTATTTCTGTTTTAGGTGAAAAGGACGAAAGAATAGGAGCCTTTTTAGAAAAGCTAAAGCAAAACCTCGACATGCTTAAAAAACTCAACGTTGCAGTGCCGGCGGGCTTTGCAAAAGAAATCTTTTCCGGGTTTGAGCTAAAGTTTGAAGCCTCTAAGGCCGAATAAAGAAAAGAGGAGGTGGTGCTATAGGAGGCAAAAAGGCTTTAGGCGCTCAGCTTCAGGCAGCGGTTTTTCGCTTCAAAGGCAGAGCAAGGACGCTCTGCCAAGTGTCAAAAAACAAGGAGGTTGAAAGTTATGAGAGTTTACCACAATATCCCCGCACTGTTTACCTACAACGCTTTAAACAGCACCAACGAAGCCCTGCAGAAGTCTATTAACAAGCTCTCGACGGGCTTGAGGATCAACACCGCTGCAGACGACGCGGCGGGCCTCGCCATAAGCGAGAAGATGAGGGCCCAAATTAGGGGCCTCGATATGGCCGTGAGGAACGCCCAGGACGGCATATCGATGATCCAGACCGCAGAGGGCGCCTTGAACGAGACGCACTCGATCATCCAGAGGATGAGGGAGCTCGCCGTCCAGGCCGCAAACGATACGTTGACTGCAAACGACCGTCAGGTCATCCAGCTTGAAATCGACCAGCTGAAAGAAGAGGTTGACCGCATCGCCTCCACAACGCAGTTCAACAAAAAGAAACTGCTCGACGGCACGGCTTCCGTCCTTTGGTCCGCGGATAAGTTAGAGACCAAGGCCTTTGTGCGAGGAAGCCTGCGCCAAGTTGACCAGTTCGGCCAAAAGGCGGCCGCCGAGGGCAACTTTAAGATCGCCATCAACGCCACCCCGGGCCAGGGGCAGATCCAGAAGAGCGACGTCTTCAAGATCAAGCACGAAAACGTCA
>LGFQ01000065.1 GCA_001508935.1 Synergistales bacterium 54_24 | reverse complement strand
TTAGCCACTTCTGAAACGATAGCAACTCGAAGAAGCTTGCGCGCCAAACCGTATTCTCCAAAACGGCGTCTTGACAGACGGAGAAAATATAGGTATTCTGTTACCAGAATATTTGTAATGAGAAGCGACTGGCATGGTCGTATAAAACGACCCAGGAGCTACAAATTACCAGATGTGGGGTGTAATTGTATGGAAAGGGTCAAAAGACAGATCATCAGGATAGACGCGGAAAAATGCGACGGCTGCGGCCTCTGTGCTGAGGCTTGTCACGAAGGGGCGATTCGCATCGTCGACGGCAAGGCCAAGCTGATTTCCGAATCCTACTGCGATGGCCTCGGAGATTGCATCGGTGAATGTCCGAGAGGCGCCATCTCCTTCGAGATCCGAGAGGCCGATTCCTACGACGAAGAGGCGGTGGAGCGCAAGCGGGTTCAGCAGGCTTCGTTTCCCTGCAGATGTCCTAAAACCGCATTGCGCTCCCTCGAAACCGTGGCGTCTGCCGAACCTGCCCGGTCGATGCTCTTAAACTGGCCGATCCAGCTGCGCTTGGTGCCCGTCAACGCGCCATATCTCAAAAATGCCGACGTGCTGCTCGCTGCCGATTGCACGGCTGCGTCGGTCCCCGATTTCCATAATAGATTTTTGAAAGGCAAGGTCCTTTTGATGGGTTGTCCAAAGCTCGACGACGCCAAGGCCTATAGGAAAAAGCTCGCCGATATGATCAGGGCAAACGACATAAAAAGCCTCCACGTGGTCATCATGGAAGTCCCCTGTTGCGGCGGGCTATCGCGCCTGGCCGAAGGGGCCGTCGAAGAGGCCCGTAAGTCGGTGGACCTCACAAAAACCGTCGTAGGTGTCCGCGGAAATGTCCTCAAGGAAGAAACGTTAAGGTACAACTTCGGCGACGCTTGACCGCTCCATCGGCAAAGAAAGCCGTAAGGCGCGCCCCTCGCGCCGCCGGTTACCATGCGGCGATCGCGCCGTCGGTCCTCGGCTCCGTTCCGCCGCAATAACTTCCGTTTTCCATCCTCCAGATGACCTGCCCTCTGCCGAAGGGGGCATGGTTGAGCGAGACGGCCGCTTCGTGGCCACGCCTGATGAGGTCCTCGGCTATGTGTTCCTTAAAGCCGTATTCCAAGAGCACCTCCTTCTCCTTGACCCACATCCAGCGCGGGGCGTCGAGCGCCTCTTGAGGGTTTAGGCCGAAGTCGAGCATGTTCATTAAGACTTGCACGTGAGCCTGGGGCTGCATAAAAGCCCCCATTATGCCGAAAGGCCCTATTGGCTTGCCGCCTTTCGATAAAAACCCCGGGATGATCGTGTGGTATGGGCGCTTCCCCGGCTTTAGGGCGTTGGGATGGTCGGGAGAGAGCGAAAAACAGGCGCCTCTGTTTTGAAGGGCCACGCCCGTTTTCGGTACGACGACGCCGGAACCGAAGCCCATGTAGTTGCTCTGTATGTAGGAGACCATGTTACCGTTGCCATCCGCCGCGGCGAGGTATACGGTGTCGCTTCCGCCGATCGGGCCCGGATGCCAAACTTTTGCCTCTTCGCCTATGAGAGCCCTCCTTTCGTCTGCCCGACCTTCGGACAAAAGCGCCTCCGTCGGGACGCTCTCGCAGGAAGGGTCTGCTATGTAGGCGAGCCCGTCTGCGAAAGCGGCCTTTATCGCCTCTATTTGCAAATGATACGTAGTGGGGTTTTCCTTTTCTGTGAAAGAAAAGCCCTTTAAAATATTTAAGGCCATGAGGGCAACTATCCCCTGACCGTTTGGTGGAAGCTCCCATACGTCGTAGCCGCGGTAATTTACTTTAACGGGTTCGACCCATTCGGGGGTAAAAGATGCCAAGTCTTCCTCGTCAATGTAGCCGCCCGTTTTTCTGGCAAAGTCCGCTATTTTTTGGGCGATTTCGCCCCCGTAAAAGGCTTCGCCCCAGCTTTCGCCGATGAGTTCGAGCGTCTCGGCGTGGCCCGGCAGATTCACCCGCTCTCCCGCCCTTGGGGGGCGCAATTGTGGCGCGAACGTCTCGAACCACGACCTCTTGATCTCGCCCGATAGCTCCCTTTCGTAGCGCCTGAAGGCCTCTTTCCAGGCCATTGATACAGCAGGGGAGACCGGATAACCATTACGTGCATATTCAATGGCTGGCCTTAGCACATCCTTTAGCGGAAGCTTGCCGAACCTCTTAACGATCTCCCTCCAGGCCGCCGGCACGCCAGGGACGGTCACGGGGACCCAGCCGCTTTTTGGGATTTCGCCGAAACCTTCTTTCCTCAAGTGTTCGATCGAGAGGCTTCTGGGAGCATGTCCGCTGGCGTTCAAGCCGTAGAGCTTCCCGTCCATACAGGCTATGCAGAAGGCGTCTCCGCCGATGCCGCAGGAGGTGGGCTCTGTAACCGTAAGACACGCGGCCGTGGCCACGGCTGCGTCGGCGGCGTTTCCGCCTTTTTTAAGGATTTCAAGGCCTGCCTGGGCGGCGAGAATCTGCCCGGTGGCCACCATGCCCCTGTCGGAAAAGACGACGTTCCTCCGCGACGGGTAGCGGTAAGTTAAAGGGTCAAACGTCACAAAACCCACCTCGCTTCGCTTTGTGTTTTCGTATATCGCCTATAGGACCTTAAGCTATAGATCTTCTTGCTTTATAGAATAAGCAGGCGGCATCTGAGGCGTGAAGGCCATATATGGCGGTACCGGGTATACTGAAAAGCCTCCCTTCGCCGTGAATTCGAGGTTGTTTATGAGTCTGTCACGGAAAAGGGTCCAAGGTGCGGCATATACAAGTTCATAGTGCTGTGTTCCGCCGAATATCCTGTCGCCGGCGCAGGGAAAACCGACGGTAGGTTTGCCTGTTCCCATCGCAAACCCTATGGCAGAGCACATGGCTCCCTCGGCCACGGTGTCGGCCGTGGTCTTTTCCCCTGTGTCATAGGCGTTGGCGTGAATCAGACGCATCATCTGGGCTGGGTTTCCGTATAGCACGACTACGTCGGGTTCATCGATAAACTTTTCTAATGGGGATATAAATGTACCGGCATATTTTTTGCCTGTATCCCCGAGCCTGTATACGTTGGCCATGAATTTTTTAGCCACTTCCTCGTTTTTGCAGTAAGGACCCACAGCGGCTTTACCAGAAAGGATGACTTCTGGGGTTTTGATTAAACCTAGACACGCCGCGCCGAAAGCACATACCATCTTTTCTGGCACGCCGCTATTGCCCATCTTTTGGTAGCGCGCCATGCAGACCAATTGACATATGTTGAGCTTGAAAGGTAGCGGCGCCTTGGGTAGGTCTTCTTCTTTGGTGTAAAATTTTATCCCCACAGGAAACGTATCTAACCGCAGTAGTTGATCGAGCTTTTGAGAAACTTCTTTCGGTTCCATAAAATCCTCTCCTTTTAATGTGAATTACGAGGTGGGCTTGCGCTCGTCACGCCAGAACCCACCTCGATGCTTCGCGTTAATCTAAGAGCTTAAGCTCTTCGAGCTTTTCTTCCTTCGGCACGCCGTTTTTGTCCCATCCCCTGAGTTCGTAATACTTGGGGAGCATCTCGCCGAGCCTGCATACGCTCCCCTTCATCGGGCCTGCAGGTATAGGTTCGTGGAGGAGCCTGGGTGGGAGCGTATCGTCTTCTGCCGATAGCCCCGCTTTGAGGTTGAAGAGCCGCTCTAAGTTCCAGACCCTTTCGCCGCACTCCATGATCTTTTCCGTAGTGTAATCGATACCCGTCGCTGCAGAGAGCTGAGAAGCCACCTCGGGCGCTCCGAGGCCGAAGGTGATGAAGAGGCAGAGCCCTGATGAGTCGATGGCGGCCGTCAGATCCTGGAACGTCTTGGTCCACTGGGGCTTGTCCTCGACGGAGGCCGGGTCGAGCTTCTCGGGTATGCCCAACACCTCTGGCGAGGTGAGGTAACCGCGCACGTGGCAGCCGCCGCGGTTGCTGGTGGCATACTCGAGCCCCATCCCCTGGAGGGCCCTCGGGTCATAGGCGGGCATCTCCTGCTTTTTGGCGGTCATGGAAAGCTCTGGATGCCCGTATTTTGAGGCGAGCCTGTAGGAACCCTCGGCCAGCTCGTCGCCGAACCCCTCGCGCAGCGCGGTCTTTCGCGTGAGCTCCAAGATCGCCTCGGCGTTTCCGAAATAAAGGTCCATACCGACGCGCTCTTTCTTTAGGATTCCGCGTTCGTACAGCTCCATGGCGCACCCTATGGTGCTGCCCATGGTGATGGGGTCTATACCCAGCTCGTTGCAGAGGAAATTGGCCTTCGTTATGGACGCCAAGTCATCTATGCCGCACTGCGCGCCGTAGGCCCAGACGGCTTCATACTCGGGCCCTTCTCCGGTTACCTCTCCCACGGCGGAGACCCTGCCGCAGCGGCTGGTGCAGCTCGCACAGGCCTTGGGGCGCAAGAGGTACGTCGCCGCGAGCGTTTCGCCCGAGATCTTTTCGGCCCCTTCGAATACCGACTCCTGGAAGTTGCGCGTGGGAAAGCCGCCAGTGGCGTTTATGATGTTGACGAGCACGTTCGTACCGTATGCGGGGAGGCCCTGGGAGTTGACGGGGCTCGCCTCGAGCTTCTTTCTCGCGTCGATCACGGCTTCCATGAAGCGCTTCGGGTCCGCTACTCTTATCCCCTTCGTGCCGCGCACGGCTATCGCCTTCAAGTTTTTGGAGCCCATTACAGCCCCCACGCCTGTCCTTCCGGCGGCGCGGTGTTTGTCGTTTATCACGCAGGCGAACTTCACCAACTTTTCACCCGCCGGCCCGATGCAGGCCACCTTCGCCTCCGGGTCGGTCTCGCTCACTATGATGTCCGTGGCCTCGTGGGTGCTTTTGCCCCACAGCTTGGCTGCACACCTGAGCTCGACGCGGTCGTTGAAGATCCAGAGGTAGGCGGGCTCGGCGGCCTTGCCTTCTATGATGATCATGTCATAGCCGGCGTATTTCAGTTCTGGCCCCCAATACCCTCCGGAGTTTGAGGCCGCTATCGTGCCTGTCAGAGGCCCTTTAGTGACGACGTTGTAGCGCCCTCCAGACGTGGCCAGCGTCCCCGTGAGCGGTCCTGTGGCAAAGATGATCTTGTTTTCTGGGGAGAGCGGATCGACTGCGGGGTCTACCTCCTCGTAGAGGTATTTGCTCCCCAACCCCCTGGCGCCGACGTATTCTTCGGCCCATGGCTTGCGTAGCGCCTCCGTCGTTATCGTGCCCTCTGTGAGGTTCACGCGCAAGAGTTTGCCCGTCCATCCGTACATCACTTCGTCACCTCCTCCACCAGCTTGGCGAACTTAGCGGAGAATAGTTTTTTGCGCGATACCGCTACGGTGTCGGCTGGCACGTATTCCAAGGCGTTGGTGGGGCAAAACGGGATGCACTGCGGGTCTCCGTCGCACTGGTCGCACTTGATAGCCGTCTTCTTCTCGACGCTGTACGCCATATTGCCGAAAGGACAGGCCATGACGCACATGCGGCAGCCTATGCACTTGTCCCCATCTACCTGGACCACGTTCGCCTCGTCCCGAGAGATGGCGCCGGTCTTGCATACCTCCATGCAAGGTGCTTCATCGCACTGCTGACAGGTCATAGGGACATTGATGCCTGGTTCGAAGTGGTAGACCGATATGCGAGACATGGCCGGTCGAAACTCCCCCTCCTTGGTGAAGGAGCAGGCGAGCTCGCAGGCGCCGCAGCCGACGCACTTCTCCGGCGAGATCAAAAGCACCCTCTCCATCACAGCATTCCCCCCTTACTTTAAATGCCTCCGTAGCGATCGTGCGGAGGCCGACACAGGCGCTCGCACACAGGCGAGCGCCTGGATGTCGCAACTAAAGCCCAACCAGGAAACGTGCAGAAAAGAGCATCTTTCTGCACCTCTGGCAATACTTCGCCTCGTCTCCCTCCAGGCCCATATGGGCGAGTTCTTCCTCCGTGGCGAAGCGTTCCCCGCACAGTGCGCAGCGCACCAATCTGAAGTCCTTGCCCCAAATGCGGCGCACGTCGCCCTCTTCCTCTACGTCTATACAACCGGTGGGGCAGACGACAGCGCACGCCTTGCACCCCGTGCAATCTCGCGGTGGCTCCTCGAAAGGTGCGCTTACCTCCCTCTCCCACCCCCTCTTGGCGAACCCTATGGCCTCTGTGCCGTTCTCTTCGCAGGCGCGCACGCAGAGGCCGCACTTTATGCACGGGTCGCTTTCGACGTGGAAGCGCTCCTCGAAAGCCACGCCGTAGTGGGAGGCCATCCTCTTTAACAGCGGGTCGTCAGGCGTGCGCTCCAACAACATCTTCAGTACGAAGCTGCGCGCCTTCCATATGCGAGATGATCTCGTATGCACGACGAGCCCATCTCGCGCTCCGTACATGCACGATATGACGAGCTCCCTTTTGCCCTTTCTTTCTATTTCCACGAGGCATAGCCTGCAGTTGCCGTCGGGCGGCAAGCCTGGGTGGTAGCAGAGCGTCGGTATCCCTATCCCGGCTGCTCTGGCTGCCTCTAAGACCGTGGCGTCCTCTTCGGCCGTTACGCGCTTTCCGTCGATGGAAAGCTCAATCATGGGGCATCCCTCCTCGCCGCGGAGATCGCGCCCACCGGGCAGGCGTCGAGGCAGCTGCCGCACCCTATGCAGGCGCTCGCCTTTATCCTGTGGACTTCTTTCTGACGCCCAGAGATCGCCCCTGCAGGGCAGAGCGCCTTGCACGATCCGCAGCCCACGCACAGTCCTTCATCGATCGAGGCCACAAAGAGCCCGCGGCATACGCCGGCTCGGCAGTAGCCGTCTTCGTGCTCGGCATATTCCTCCGGGAAGTAGCGGAGCGTGGAAAGTACGGGATTTGCAGCGGTTTTCCCGAGGCCGCAGAGGGCCGTCTCGGCCAGACGTTCGGCCATATCTTTTAAGAGTTCGTCGTCTCCTTTTCTCCCTCTGCCGCCCGTGAGGTCGTGCAGCACCTTTTGTATCGCCCTTAAGCCTTCCCGGCAGGGGACGCATTTGCCGCAGGATTCGTCGCTCAGGAAGTCTATAAAGTAGCGCGCCACGTCCACCATGCAGGTGCGCTCGTCCATGACGATCATGCCGCCCGAACCCATCATCGATCCCGCCGAACTGAGGGTGTCAAAATCTACCGGTAGGTCAAGGAGCGACGCTGGAAGGCACCCTCCCGATGGTCCGCCCGTCTGGACTGCCTTGAATGTCCTATCTTTCAATATGCCGCCGCCAAGGGAAAATATCACGCTTTTTAGCGTCATGCCCATGGGGACCTCTATGAGCCCGCTCTTTTTGACCTTGCCCACGAGCGAAAAGACCTTCGTCCCAGGGCTTCCCTCAGTTCCAATTGAACGGAACCACTCAGGGCCTTTTTCTATTATCGTTGGCACGTTGGCCCAGGTCTCCACGTTGTTCAAGACAGTTGGAGAGTCCCAGAGCCCCTTTTCTGTAGCGTGTATGTATTTCACCCGCGGCACGCCCGGGAGCCCTTCTATGGAGCGCATCAGCGCCGAGGATTCGCCACACACGAAAGCCCCTCCGCCACGGCATATCTCGATGTCGAAAGAAAAGCCGCTTCCAAAGATCCTCCTGCCCAAAAAGCCGGCGCGGCGCGCGTCCTCGATGGCTTTAGAAAGCCTCTTTACAGCCAGAGGGTACTCATTTCTAACGTATATAAAGCCGCGCCCTGCGCCTACGGCATAGGCGCCTATAATCATCCCCTCGACGACGCTGTGGGGGTCTCCTTCCATGAGGCTGCGATCCATGAATGCGCCGGGGTCTCCCTCATCTCCGTTAGCGATGACGTATTTGATATCCCCTTCGGCCTCTCTGCAAGCCCTCCACTTGCGCCCTGTTGGAAAGCCGCCTCCGCCGCGCCCCCGTAGGCCGCTTTCTTCTATGGTCTCTATTATTTTTTCAGGCTGCATTTCGCTTATAGCGCGTTTAGCTGCTTTGTATCCGCCCCTGGCCACGTAATCGCCCATATCTTCCGGGTCTATGATGCCAGAATTTTTTAGGACAACCCTCATCTGGCCGTCGAGGACGGCGTTTTCCGGCGCCTCGGCCTTGTCGCTGTAGACGATGTGGCTTTCGGGGAGCTCTCCCTTCAATAGGCTGCGTGCTATTTGAGCTGCAAATTCTGGCGTGACGTCGCCGTAGATGGTGCGGACGCCATCCATGTCCACCTCCACGAGGGGTTCGCGAAAGCACAAGCCTACGCACCCGACGCGCTTTACCTCTACGCTGCTTTCCCCGGCCAAGATGGATCTCAGCTCCTCGTAGACAGGAGCTGCGCCGGAGGCTATGCCGCAGCTTGCCATGCCGATGCGCACCGTTGCTTGACTCTTCATTTTGCCATCACCTTGCCCTGAAGCTCTTCTACGATAGAAATGGCCTTTTTGGGCGTGAGCCTCCCGTATACCGCCTCGTCGATCATCATAGCGGGGGCGAGACTGCAACAGCCCAGGCAGTAGACGACCTCTAACGTGAACGCCCGATCCGATGTGGTTTCTCCGGGCGATATGCCGAGGTGCTCTCCCAGGGCGCGAAGGACTTCGACGTTCCCCCTCAGGTGACAAGCCGTTCCCATGCACACTTTAATTGAACTTCTCCCTTTGGGTTTTAGACTTAAAACCTTATAGAAGGTGGCCATGGCGTAAACCTGGACTTCCGGGACCCTCAGGTAATCGGAGACGGTCTTCAACGTCTCGCGTGGGAGATAGCGATGCTCCGCCTGGATGTCGAGCAGGATGGATAGCAGATGCCTTGGGTCTGGAGGGTAACGCCTCAAGATCTCTTCCGTTTCTGGGGCCTCAGTCGCACGTGAAGTCAAAGCCTTTCCCTCGCTTTCCGCAGATGCTGCTTTTCCTGACATGCGCAATCCTATTTTATCATAGGCGAAGATACGGCTCTATAATCTTTAGTGTGGAATTTGGCTTTGAAAATATAATGGTGGTAAGAACCAACCAAACCCATGAAGAAAGGAG
>LGFQ01000064.1 GCA_001508935.1 Synergistales bacterium 54_24 | reverse complement strand
GGTTTGGCGCCGGAAAGCGCTGCCACGAAGCGCCACTGGGGCAGCGCGATCGAGGACAATTCCTCGACGGCTATGGGCGGTTGAATAACAGGAGGGTCAGGGGCTCCGCACTGCTTCGTGGCCTCATCGGCTATGCGGCGCCACCTCGCAAGCTTCCGTTCGAGTCTCGAACCATCGAGCGCCACAACGCTGCGGCGACAATTTATGAGGACTACCTCAGAGACGCCTATCTCCGTAACCTGACGAATGGCGTTTTCGAGGGCCTCGCCCTTGAGCATCCCCAAAAGCAGGATGACATGCCCCGCCGGCGAGGCGCTGGAAAGGGCGTACAGCTCCTCCAAGAAAAGTTCCCTGCCATTGCGGATGAGCCTCATCACCAGGCATTGCCCCGGCAACAACCCATCGACGAGCTCCCCGTCGCGACAACGGCGCACATCGATATGCTTGGACTCTTCCTCGCCGAGACGCCACATCTTGTCGGAGATCCTTTCGCAGCGCTCAAGCCGAACGCGTGGCCGCGACACCCCACCACTCCTCCTTCTCCAACTCGTCTAAAGCGTAAAATCCAGCTCTCTGCAGCGCATCGAGAAAGCTTTCTCTCTCTTTAAGTATAAGGCCCGAGAATATGGCCACCCCTCCATCCTTAAGGTGCACCCCGATATCGGGGATGAGCCTCAAAAGCTCTTCCAACAATATATTAGCGACTATCAAATCCACAGCAACCGGCAGGCCCGTCAATCCGTCGCCTGACGACAACTCGATTGCCCCTTCCTCCACCTCGTTCAGTTCAAAATTCCTTCGCGCTTCCTCCAGCGTGGCAGGATCCACGTCCCTCGCATAGACTTTGCGCGCTCCCAAGCACCAGCACGCTATAGAGAGTATCCCAGAGCCGCTGCCAACGTCTATCGCCGTCATGCCGGAGCGACAATGGCGGCTCAACAGAGAGAGGGCTATCTGGGTGCTCTCGTGGTAACCAGTGCCGAAGGCGCTGCCCGGATAGATATATATAGGAATGTGGCCCGCCGGCTCGTTTCCCTTGTGCCACGGAGCCATAACCACAAAGCGTTCTCCCACGAGAAGGGGAGGAAAGGCATCGCGCCACGCCACGTGCCACTGGCGATTTTCCACCTTCCCCATATCGACTATAGCCATATTTGGCTCTTTAGATATGGCTTCATTGACGCGGGAAACCCAGCTTTCCAAATCCTTGCTCGCCCTGTAATAGGCCTTCAAGATCAAGCCTTCGGGCAGTTCGCGGAGTTCGGCGCCTATGCTCCCGGTGGCGTCGGCTATCGAGTATAAAAGGTCTTCTTGCGATTCAGGGGCCTTTATTGTGATATACCACCAAAAAGCCTCTCCGTTGTCCATGCTCCCACCCCCTCATAAAAAGAAAGGGGGCAAAGCCCCCTCACGAAGCGAACCAACCTTTCAACTTGTCCAAAAGGCCCGTCGCCTTGACCGGAACGTGCATCTCTTGGGCGAGGGCCTCTATAAGCGCCCTCTGCCGCTCGGAGAGCTCTCGCGGGACATCGACCATGACGCGGACTATAAGGTCTCCGCGCCCGAGGCTGCCAAGGCGAGGCATCCCCTTGCCCTTTAGGCGTATCGAAGTGCCCGATTGGGTCCCCGGCGCTATCTCGAGCGTCTCATCGCCGTCGAGGGTCGAGACCTCAACGCTGCCACCCAAGGCCGCTATAGGAAACGGGACGTAGATATCCGTATAGAGGTCGTCTCCCTTCCTCACCAGGCGAGGGTGCTCCAAAACGTGGATGACGAGGTAAAGGTCGCCAGGCGGCCCGCCGTTCGTTCCAGCTTCGCCCTCGCCCTGGATGCGCAACCTCGTGCCCGTGCTAACGCCGGGCGGCACCTTTACCTCCACGCGATGGCGCGCCCGAGAGCGCCCCTGCCCCCCGCAGGACTTGCACGGATGAGATATGGTCTGGCCGCGCCCCCCGCACGTGGGACAGGTCGTGACGGAGACGAAATCGCCGAAGGCGGTTCGCCTGTGGCTCTCCACTTGGCCGTGACCCTTGCACGTGGGGCAAACTCTGGGCTCCGAACCAGGTTCAGCGCCGGTGCCGCCGCAGCGCTTGCACGTCTCCCATCTCGGTATGTAGACCTCTTTTACCGCTCCGCGGGCTGCCTCCTCAAGCGTGACGGACATCGGCATCTCGATGTCGTCTCCGCGCTGCGGGACCGGGCGCCCCCTCCTCGACGACCTCCTGGAATCGCCAAAAAAGCTATCGAAGAAATCCCCGAAGATGTCACCGAAGTCGAAACCGCCGAAGTCGGCGTAAGGCCCGCCGCCCCACTGAGGAGGCGTCTCGCCCACCGTGCCGAACTGGTCATACTGGGCACGCTTCTGCGGGTCGCTCAAGACTTCATAGGCTTCGTTTATGAGCTTAAAACGCTCCTCCGCCTCCCGGTTCCCTGGGTTGGCGTCGGGGTGATATTTGCGCACCAGCTTTCTGTAAGCCCTCTTTATCTCGTCCTGAGAGGCATTCTTTGGCACGCCCAATATTTCGTAATAGTCCTTCGCTCCAGGTCCGGGCACGGAAGATCACCTCAACTTCTAAACTTTGCCTTGATCCCTGAACTCGGCGTCCACCGTCGGGCCCTCATGAGGAGCACCTTCTGGCGCTTGGGCCGAGTCGGCGGCGCCGCCTTCCGCCTGCTGCGCCTGAGCCTGCGCGTACAGCCTTGACGAGAGCTCGTGCAATCTGGACGTTAGCTTCTCGCAGGAGGACTTTATAGCCTGGACATCCTCCCCCTTAGCGACATTGCGAAGCGATTCGATCTCCTGCTCCACCTGAGCCTTTTCGCTCGCCGTGACTTTGTCGCCGAGATCTCTCAGGAGCTTCTCGGTATTATAGATCAGCGAGTCGGCCTCGTTGCGCGCATCGGCCAGCTCCTTCTTGTGCCTGTCGGCCTCTTCGTTCGCTTCCGCCTCTTTCCGCATCCGCTCTATTTCGGCCTCGGATAGGCGGGATGAATGAATCGTCACGTGCTGGCTCCTGCCCGTGGCCTTGTCCTTGGCCGTCACGTTCAATATGCCGTTCACGTCGATATTGAAGGTGACTTCGATTTGGGGCACCCCCCTCGGTGCGGGCGGTATGCCGTCCAAGACGAAGCGTCCCAGCGTGACGTTGTCGGCAGCCATAGGACGCTCTCCTTGGAGGACGTGGATTTCGACCTGCGTCTGATTGTCGGCTGCAGTGGTAAATACTTGCGATTTAGAGACAGGGATGGCCGTGTTGCGGTCTATGATCTTGGTGAACACGCCTCCCAGGGTCTCGACGCCGAGCGAAAGCGGCGTCACGTCGACGAGCACGATGTCTTTGTGCTCGCCGGCCAGGATGGCCGCCTGTATAGCTGCGCCGACGGCTACGCACTCATCCGGGTTGACGCCCTTCGTCGGCTCTTTGCCCAAGAGCTCTCTGATCTTGCGCTGGACCATCGGCATGCGCGTAGCTCCACCGACCAAGAGGATCTTGTCTACCTCGTTAGGCGTAAGGCCCGCATCGGATAAGGCCCTTTGCACCGGCCCCACCACTCGCTCGAGCAGATCGGCCGTCATCTCCTCGAACTTCGCCCGCGTCAAGGTCAATTCAAGGTGTTTAGGTCCTGTATTGGTAGCCGTGATGAAGGGCAGCGATATCGTGGTCTCGGGCATGGACGAAAGCTCGACCTTGGCCTTCTCTGCGGCCTCGCGCAGGCGCTGGAGCGCCATTCTGTCCTGGCTCAGATCGACGCCCTCGCGCTTTTTGAACTCGGCGATCATCCAATCTACAATGCGCTGATCCCAGTCGTCGCCTCCTAAATGGTTATCTCCGGAGGTCGCCAGGACCTCGAAGACCCCCTCGCCCACGTCCAGGATTGAGACGTCGAAGGTGCCTCCGCCGAGGTCGAAGACGAGGATCTTGTGCTCTCCTTCCTTGTTGACGCCGTAGGCCAAACACGCCGCCGTCGGCTCGTTGATGATGCGCACCACCTCTAACCCAGCTATCTCGCCCGCGTCCTTCGTGGCCTGGCGCTGAGCGTCGGTGAAATAGGCAGGCGTGGTGATTACCGCCTTCGTCACGGGCTCGCCCAGGTATTCCTCGGCATCGTGCTTCAATTTCTGGAGGATCATAGCCGAGATCTCCTGAGGAGTGTAAGCCTTGCCATCTATCACCACTTTATAGTCGCTGCCCATCTTGCGCTTGATGGACATAATCGTCCGCTCAGGGTTTATGATGGCCTGGCGCTTGGCGAGCTGCCCGACCAGCCTCTCCCCCTCCTTCGTGAAGGCCACGACAGAAGGAGTGAGGCGGCTGCCCTCGGCATTCGGTATTACAGTGATGTTGTCTCCTTCTTTAACAGCCACGACGCTGTTTGTAGTTCCCAAGTCTATGCCTATTATCTTGCTCATATAGATCACCCTCCTACGGTTTGGCGAAATACCTCGCTACCTTGACCTTAGCGGTCCTCAAGACTTTACCGCCAAAGGTAAAACCTCTTTCTATCTCCTCCAGGATCTCGCCGTCGCGCTCTGCGTCGTCGGTCACGACGACGCCCACAGCTTCATGGAGAGCGGGGTCAAAACGCTGCCCGACCGTCGGTATCGGCTGCAGGCCCGCTTCGTTTAAGCTCTGGAGGAGCTGTTTATAGATCATGGAAATACCCTTTGCCATGGGCGAGTCGTCCAATTCGCCCAGGTGCATCAGGGCGCGCTCCAGGTTGTCGAGGACCGGCAACAATTGTATCAGTATATCCTCAGCACCTCGCTGGCGCTCCCTCTTGATCTCCCTTTCGGCGCGCTGGCGGTAGTTGTAAAAGTCCGCCTTTATGCGACTCGCCTCGTCGAACAAAGTTGCATAAGATGAACGCGCTTCTTCAACTTCTTCTTTCAACTTGTCTCGCTCCCGCATGATCTCTTCGAGTTCTTTCTTTAATTCCTCCTTGGTAGGCACCCTGCCCCTCTTCGCCCTGGATGACCCTTCCGGTGCTGAAGAAGGTTGAGCCTGTTCCTCCAAGGGTTTATCGACTCTATCATCTAACACATCTATCCCCTCCGCATTTACATGTGATCCTCCCTGAGATCCTTAGATATCGCCTCCAACGTGGCGATGGAGCCTTCATAGTCCATCCTCAGCGGCCCTATGAGACCCAAAATCATCCTGCATCCAGCAGCGTCCACCACATTGAAGAGGAGAGAATAATCGCGCATCTCCTCGATGGCGTTTTCCTCCCCTATGATGACGTGGAGCCCTTCCTTCAGGGAGTAGCTCTCCAAGAGGCACAGTAACGACTCCTCTTCCTCCAGCAGGGCGAGGATGGCGCTGATGCGGCTCACATCTTGAAAATCGGGGAGTTTCAGTATTTCGCTCGCCCCGCGCGCGAAGAAGTGATAGTTTTGACGCAGAGCCATGGCATCCAGCTCGTCGATGGCGGCGAGGCAGGCGTTGAAGTAGTCCTCCAATTCTCCCCTGATCTGTCGATACAAGGCGGTGCGCACCTCGCTCCATGGCCGACTTGCTATCAACTCGTTGACCTTCCTCGCGGCAGCGTCGAGCTTCTCCTGTGAAATGTCGCCAGGCACGGCAATGACGCGATGATGCACCAAGCCTCCCTCGAGGACGACCAAAACCATCACGTGTTCGCTGTCGAGTCGGACGAAGTCCACCCGCCTCGGCTGCATGTTCCCCAAGGCGCCGATGGCAGCTACCGAAAAGCACCGCGTCGTCCTGCTCATCAGCGTTGAGACATAAGAGAGAAGCTCCTCCGTATTCCTGCGGCGCTTCTTGATCTCTTTTAGCCATCGTTCCAAACCCTGCGGCGGCGCAGGTTTTCTCTGCAGTATGGCATCCACGTAAAACCGATAGGCCTTGGATGTCGGAACGCGACCGGCAGAGGTGTGAGGCTGCCACAAATACCCCATCTCCTCCAAGTCGGCCATCTCATTGCGTATGGTAGCTGGGCTCTTGCCCGTAAGGTAACGCTTAGAAATCGCCCTCGAGCCGACCGGTTCACCCGTTGTTATGTACTCGTAAACGACCGCAAGGATGATCTCAAGTTGCCTCTCGGTGACCATACCTGCACCTCCAAAGGCTCTATTAGCACTCTCATAAGAGAAGTGCTAAGATGCCCTTAAGTCAAAAATAGGTTACCAATATAGATGCCGATTGTCAAGACTGGTCAAACTTCTCCGGCGCCCTAATATTTGAAGGGCGCGGCACGGCTTTCCACTTATCCCTTCCGCGGTAAAATGATATAAAGGAACGGCGTAAAGAAAGGCACCACGGACACATCCTCGAAAGGAGAAACGGAGCAAATGGAGGCTATGACTACGGCCGTAATCGTGCGGCACGGCGAGTGCCCAGGCAACAGAGAGGGACTCTTTCGCGGCAGAAAGGATTTTCCGCTGAACGAAAACGGCGTAAAGCAGGCACAGGCGCTCGCCACGGCGATATCGAAGCGCTGGGGCATCTCCGCCGTATACTCAAGCCCTTTGAGCAGGGCCATGGAGACGGCCCGCATCGTCGCCGAACGCTGCAACGCCCCTTTGTATTCTGATGAAAGCTTCAACAACATAAACTTGGGCCCCTGGGAGGGGCGCCCGAAGGTCGAGGTGGAAAAGGAATTTCCGAAGGAATGGCAGACATGGCTCTTGAGCCCGGAAGACCTCCGCCTCCCCGGGGCCGAGAGCCTCGGCGACGTGCAAAGGAGGGCTTTCGAAGGCCTCGAGGCGCTGATCCGAAGGCATAGGGGAGAGCCCTTCGTCGTCGTGAGCCATAGAGCGGTCATAAAGCCGCTGATCGCGGCATGCCTGAAGATATCGCCGCCCTATTTCTGGAGGACCCACGTGGATACGGCCTCCTACAGCGTCCTGGTCCACAACGGTGCGCGCGGTTACTGCCTCACCCAGCTCAACGAGACCGATCACCTGGAAAGTTTCATCCAGGAGTGGGTTTAGCGGGGGCGACGAAACTATGGCCATCTGCTATTTCGACTTCACAGACTCCGAAGAGCTGGCCCGGGCTGTCGAAAAGCTCGGCGCAGACCCACGATCTTTCACTTATTTTGCGAACAAGGGAAAGACGTGGGCACTCTTCCTGCCGTCTGTCGAACCCAGGGCCGCAAATGCTCTGAAGCAGGAGATGCTGTCGCTGGGAGGAGACGCCGCGGTGCATAAACGCTGCATCGAATGCAAGGTAGAGGCTTCGGACGTGATCCTCCTCGGCACGCCCAAACAGCTAAAGGGCCTCGCGCAGAAGCTTTCTGCCATGCCGTATTGGGGGCTCGAAGAGGTGCGCAAGGGACTCTCCGCAGCTATAGAGGGGCTTTCCAGCAAAAGGTGGGAGCTCGAGCTTCCGAGGGGCAGAAAGCTCGAGCTCGGAAAGAGGACGCTCATAATGGGCATCATAAACGTCACTTACGACTCCTTTTACGCCGGAAGCCGCGTCGGTTTAGACGAGTGTGCCGATAAAGCCGTCACTATGGTAGAAGAAGGAGCTGTTATCATAGACGTGGGGGCGGAATCGACGCGCCCGGGCTCTTCCTTCCTCTCTTTAGATGAAGAAATGAGGCGGCTCGTCCCGGCCATAAGGGCAATTAGGGATGCCTTGCCCGACGTAGTGATTTCTGCAGACACATATAAAGCGCAAGTGGCCGAAGCTGCTGTGGAAGCCGGCGCTGACATGATAAACGATATATCGGGGTTGGGTTTCGACCCTGATATGCCATCCGCGGTGGCGAATCTGGGCGTTCCCCTCATCCTAATGCACATAAAAGGAACCCCACAGGACATGCAGCGAGATCCTTATTATGAAAACGTAATGGCTGAAGTCGCTGCCTACTTCGAAGAGAGACTCGCATTGGCTGAACGCTGTGGAATAAAGAGGTCACAAATCATCTTGGACCCAGGGATAGGCTTCGGCAAGCGCCTTATCGACAACAAAGTTATACTGAAGCATATAGAGGCCTTCCGCACCTTTGGGCTGCCCATCTTGATCGGACATTCGAGGAAGAGCTTCATAGGTCAAATCCTGAACCAGCCGGACCCCGAGGAGCGCCTCCTGGGCACGATCGCGGCAAGCAGCTTGTGCGCCTGGAAGGGCGTAGAGATCTTGAGGGTCCACGACGTGAAAGCGAACGCGGAAATCCTGAAGGTCATAGAAGCGATAAAGGGGACACCGTTATGAGGATTGCAGCCATCGGACTCGGAAGCAACGTTGGAGACAGGCTCGGTGCGCTCAGACGCGCTTTGTCCCTCTTGAAGGGAAAAGATGCAGAGATCCTCAAAAAAAGCGACGTCTTCGAGACTCCCCCTGTCGGCTTGACCGAACAACCCAAATTTCTAAACGCCTGCGTATTGATCAAGACATCCATGGGCCCACAGCTTTTATTGGCGCAGCTGAAGGAGATAGAAGCGGCGATAGGACGACAGGACAGGGGCCGCTGGGGGCCGCGCGAGATCGACCTCGACATACTCTACATAGACGATCTCGTGATACGCGACGGAGAATTGGAAATCCCGCACCCGAGGATGCACGAGAGGGCCTTTGTCCTCGTGCCGCTCTCCCAGATCAGCCCGCAGTGGAGACACCCGATCTTGGGCAAAACCGTCGAGGAGCTGACGAAGGAGGTCTCGTTAAGCGGTATAATCCGCATAATAACTCTTTAACCACCTCGCAATCGGCCTAAAGACAGCGGGGGTGATAAGATGGCACAGATCCAGCCCGGTAATATCCTCAAAGGGCCCTTTTGGCCCGAAATGGTTAGGGTGATTTCGGCCAAATCTATAGGCAGAAACCGAACGAGGATCGAAGCCGTAGGACTAAAAACCCAGTGCTTTTATAACCAAATACTCCCCGAAGAAGATGCAAGGCTCGTCGAAATCTTAGAAGAAAGGCCTTTCGCTTTCTCATCCGACGGAGAGTCGCTTTTCCTTTACCTCGAATCCCACCGCATAAGAAACGCCTTTCAGTTCGACCCG
>LGFQ01000063.1 GCA_001508935.1 Synergistales bacterium 54_24 | reverse complement strand
TGGAGCTCTCAAAACCAAAAATCCCATAACCATGCGGTTTTTCGCCCCACGTAGCATTATTTTGAGGCCACAACTGTCAAACTTGAGTTAAGCTTTCGTTAAAAAGCCCTACGTATGTGCAAAGGTGTGATACAATGCAATCGCGCTGATCCCTTCAAAAAACTCTAAGGCTTTAACGACCGCCGTCGAGAATTGAGACACGAAGATTGTCAGGCGCGCCTAATGCGAAAGGAGGGGGGCGGCTTGTGGGATGGAGAGAGCGCGAAAATAGTGGAGCTGACGCTTGAGATGATGAGGTTGGTGGTGGAATCGCTCACCAAGGGGATGAATGCCCTCGTGGACAGGGATGAGCTCTTGGGCGATGAGGTCATAACAGGGGACAAGCGTGTGGATGACTTGGAGTTTGAGATCGAGGAGGCCTGCATAAATGCGCTGCGAAGAGACCGAGGAGAAGAAGACGCGCGTGCCGTCATCGGCCTATCCAAAATCATCACCGACCTGGAGAGAATCGGCGACTACAGCGTTCATGTGGCCGAGGCTGCAAAAATTCTGGCCAACAAACCGCTGCTCAAGCCGCTTATAGACCTGCCGAGGATGTCTAAGGACGTCTGCGAGATGATTAGCCTTTGCGAGGAGGCTTTGAGGACGCGCGACGCCTCGCGGGTGATGCCCATCTGGGAGCTCGATGCTGAAGTGGACGCCCTTTACGACCAGGTTTTTAGGGAACTTCTGACCTACATCCTGGAAACACCAAGGCTCATAACTAACGCCCTTTATCTCATCCAAGTCGCCAGGCATCTGGAGAGGGCCGGCGACCACGCCACCAATGTGGGCGAACGGATCATTTACGTCATCAGGGGAGAGAAAGTAAAGCGAGGCAGAGCGTGGGGCGGCGCGGCAGATGAAGGCGATAGTCTTTGATGTATACACTACCCTCATCGACATATCCACCGATGAGGAAGATTGGCACGTTTACGATAATTTAGCGAAGTTTCTGAGCTATCGGGGCGTATACTTGAGCGCCGATGAGGTTAGATGGTTCTATTTCGAAAAGATAACCAAACAGCTCAAGGACAGCAAGGAGCAGTATCCCGAAATAGATGTCAGGCGCATATGGTACGAGATCCTCTCTGCCAGCGAAAACAAGGATGTCTACAATCTAAGGCTCAACAAGTCCACTTTCGTAAAAGATGTGGTCGTGCTTCACAGGGCCCTTTCCAGGAAGCGGATAAGGCTTTACTCCCGCGTATTTGAAGCGCTCACCTGGCTTAAGAGGAGTTTTAGGCTCGGCGTCGTATCGGATGCCCAAAGATGTATCGTCTTGCCGGAGCTCAAAATATTCGGCATCCACGACATGTTCGACGCCATCGTCGTATCGAGCGATTACGGCTTCAGGAAGCCAGACGGACGACTTTTCTTGTCTTGCCTCAAAAAACTTGGAGTTTCTCCCGAAGAGGCGGTCTTCGTAGGAAACGATACGTTTAGAGACATCCAAGGGGCAAACTCCGTGGGGATGGGTTCGGTGTTGGTGATGACGGAATATGGCAATAAGGATCAGAGCGTCGCCAAGCCCACATTTGTCGTGAATTCCGTAGCTGAACTTCCCGGTATCCTGAGGAGTGTGGAGAGTAAGTCATGAAAGTCGAGGACGGCAAGGTAGATCGGGAGAGCGAATTGTATAACTATTTGAAAGACAGGGTCCTCCGAGCTCGACAGGGTGAGCTTTCTCCACATTTGGATCGTTTAGACTTTCGCGTTTATCGGTTGCAGGCCTCTCATCATGTATTTAAGGTCGTCGAAAAGAAGAGCGGCATTGCGTTTTTGATAAAGTCCTATGCGGGAGACCGCGCGGACGACGAGGTCAAGTGCAGGCGCTTTCAAAGGGAGCTCGAAAATGTGCATATCTTTGAAAGGTTTGGCGTCGATGGCGCTGGTCACCGCATTGCCGTTCCCTTTTTTGTGGATCCAGAGCGCTTCCTGATCGCCTACCCGTTTTTTGAGGGTAAGGAGTTGGGCCATTACATAAAAAGGGCAGTCTTAAACGGTAAGGGAAAGACCCTCAAGCATAAACTCTCAGCCTTGGCGGATTTTTTACATTTTCTCCATAGGCACGTTGTCGCTGAAGGCATAGAAATTTCTCACATAGTGAGACTGTTCATTGCGAAGGTAAAAAGCGCTGAGAGGGCGAGCCTAATTGATGGAAATACGGCGAGGCAGGCGCAATATCTCATCGAGAGATGGGTTGAACTCCCGATTTTGAAGGATGCCCACAAGTGTCTCATTCATGGCGATGCTACGCCTTCTAACTTTCTCTTCGAGGGAGACCATGTGGCGGTTATAGACCTCGAGAACATCACTTGGGGCGATCGTTCTTATGACTTGGGCATGGTGGCCGGCGAACTGAAACACCAGTGCATGATGCACTCTGGGAACAGATTCGCCGCAGAGGGGTATATAGGCCATTTCTACTGGGAATACTCCCGCCGCTGCAACGACCCCTACAAGACCTTCAAAGTGCTTACCGCGAAAAATCCGTTTTACATGGCTTATACGGAGTTCAGAATCGCCGGAAACGAGTGGCTCGCATGGGACCACAGGAAATGGCTTACCTTCGAGGGTATGGAGTGCTTAAAGGCGCTCCATCGCGATGGGTGGTCCTCATGAGGTTTCCTAAGGACTCCCTGGAGGACATAGCGCTTTTCGGCAGAGTGATCGCGACTGCTCTCCTGGTGGGCGGGTATATCTTCCTGGGGCTTTTTATCGGAAAGTACATCCATGATCGCGGTGGACCGTCATGGTTACCTCAGGTCTGTGCTTCAGTCGGCGCCATATTCGGCCTATGGCAAGGTTGGGTTTTTCTAAAAACCCTCATAAAAAAGTGGCGCTCAAAATAGTGCGTTCAGCCCCTAAAACCGCATGGACACCGGTTTTTAGCTCAATGTTTCACGTGAAACATTCCTTGCGTTGCGCTGCCCTTGTTTATGCATATAGCGCAAGGACAACTTTAAGCGAGATTATGTGCAAAGCACGCGGCCTTCATTTAGAAAAACTAACAGGAGTCTTAGTAATCTATGATCGGCACAATGGTAACCTATCATCCCTTTATAGCTGTGACCCGTAAAATCTAAATGAACTTGACAGCAATGAAGGTCTTGGTTTTAAATTACGAGCTGTAACGAGCTCGCCATATTGATCTGCCCTCAAAGGCAAATCGTAATTTAGCCTTCGGGCGTCTCAATTAAACCAATAGGTAAAATAGATATAAGAAGGTATGACACCATTCGCAGCAGAGGAGGTTCTTTAGTAGATGCAAGAGTATAAGAATTTGAGTTTGAGAAGCAGCGAGCTGGTAAACGGGATCGATCGCGCAGGACACCGAGCTCATCTTCGCGGCATAGGCCTTATCGACAAAGATATGAGCAGGCCATTTATCGGCATCGCTAATTCTTTTAACGAAATGCACCCCGGCCACATGCACTTGCGGCGATTAGCTGAAGCCGTAAAGACAGGAGTGTTACTGGGCGGCGGGATTCCCTTCGAATTTAACACCATCGCTATCTGCGATGGGCTTGCGCAGGGACACGAGGGTATGTGCTATGTTCTGCCAAGCCGAGAAATAATAGCGGATTCCATAGAGGTAATGGCTCAGGCTCAGCGCTTAGATGGGCTGGTATGCATAGGCGGTTGCGACAAGATAGTGCCAGGTATGCTCATGGCTATGGCTCGTCTTCCGATCCCAACCATGATGCTCACCGGCGGGCCAATGCTTCCTGCCAAGTTTAAGGGGGAAGACAAGGCTATATACGAAGTTAGGGAGGCTTCTGGTCTCTGGAGTCGAGGTCTGTTGACCGACGAAGAATTCAAAGAGTTCGAAGAGTGCGCTATACCAGGGCCTGGTTCTTGTGCGATGATGGGCACAGCCAATACTATGTCGGTCGTCGCGGAAGCGTTGGGATTGACTCTTCCTAATTGTGCCACGATTCACGCGGTGGATTCAAAAAAGACGCGGATAGCCAAAGAAACGGGCATGAGGATTGTGGAGCTGGTTATGGAAAATGTCGGACCTGCTTCCCGGTTTCTCACGATGGAGGCATTCGAAAACGCCATCCGCGTGGCGATGAGCGTGGGTGGATCCACCAACAGCCTCTTGCACATTCCTGCAATAGCGCGGGAAGTGGGGCTGCGAATAACCCCTGACGATTTCGAGAGAATCAGCAGACAGACGCCATATCTGGCCAAAATCAAGCCCTCTGGGAAGCATACGCTGAAAGACCTGGATTCGGCAGGTGGAGTGCCCGCTGTGATGAAAGAGCTCTTAGAATTAGGGCTGCTCCATGCGGACGTGCGCGGCGTTTCCGGCTTGAGCGTTTTGGAAATTGCCTCAAGAGCTCGTAACCGCAACCAGGAGGTCATAAAAAAGGCTAACGAACCATACGCTCCTTCTGGAAGCCTCGCCATACTGAAAGGAAATCTTGCTCCCAATGGAGCCGTGGTCAAACAGACGGCCGTATCAGAGAAGATGCTGGTGTTTGCCGGAAGAGCGAGGGTGTTCGAGTCTGAGGAGGCCTCTATCGAAGCGATGAGAGGCGGAGCCGTTAAGGCCGGAGATGTAGTGGTTATACGCTATGAGGGTCCCAGGGGTGGTCCCGGCATGAGAGAGATGCTGACGGCCACTACGACGTTGATGGGCATGGGCCTCGGAGAGTCCGTTGCTCTTGTAACCGATGGCAGGTTCTCCGGTTCTACTCGAGGGCCTTGTGTCGGTCATGTTTCACCGGAGGCGGCAGCGGGCGGACCGATTGCCTTCGTCAAAGACGGAGACGAAATTCTCATAGATATCCCTAACAGGCGAATCGAACTTTTGGTCGACGAAAAAGAACTAAGTAGAAGAAAGGCTGCATGGCAACCTCCTGAGCCAAAGATAAAATCTGGTTACCTCGATAGATACTCTCGAAGCGTCTCTTCGGCCGATGAAGGTGCAGTGTTGAAATAAAATAGTAAAAGCCACAAGAGGTGGAGCTTTTGGGGCCGGCATATTTTTATAGGCATGTCAGGTTTTCGCTCACCTCGAACGAGCGAGAGATGAAAGCGTTAAGGCCTGTTGGCCTGTTAGTTAGAAGGGACATCTGAATGTGCCGGCCTCAGAGTTTGCTTTGGACAAATCCGCATGGGGGCTAAATCAAGGCTATAATGTTTCACGTGAAACATTACCGGTGGAGGTGGCTTAATGCATACTCTCTTTGCTCCATGGCGGATGGCTTACATTTCGCAAGCCGATAAGATCGAGTGTATCTTCTGCGCTTTCCCCAGAGAGGACAAAGACGAAGAAAGGTTGATCCTCGTCAGGGGAAAGGAGTGTTTTGTCATGCTCAATGCCTTTCCTTATAACCCTGGACATCTTATGATAGCGCCTTATCGCCACACTGGGAATTACGACGATTTGACCAATGACGAGCTATTAGAAATGAACCTCCTCACTCAAAGGTGCATAAAGGTCATAAGGGATGGTATGTCTCCTCAAGGGTTTAATTTGGGCGTCAATATGGGCAAAGTTGCTGGCGCCGGCTTTGAGGGGCATGTGCATCTCCATTTGGTCCCGAGATGGAACGGGGATACGAATTTTATGCCAGTTGTGGGCGATGTGAAGGTGTTGCCAGAGGCGCTCCATGAAACATACAGGGCGCTTCTGGAGCGCTGGCGGAAATATGACTGAAGACCATCTTTTTGAACCGGCTCACGAAGTAGACGTCGAGATCACGATAAAGAGATCGCGCTTCATCGCTGCCGTGCGTAAAGCCCATTCGGAGGACGAAGCGAGGGAGCGCATATCGGAGGCCTCTCATATCTGGCACAACGCCTCGCACAATTGTTGGGCCTTTCGTGCCGGGCAAGCCGAAGCCTGCTCCGATGCGGGGGAGCCTTCGGGCACGGCCGGAAGGCCTATCTTGGGCGCGATAAAACGCAGCGGCCTAACCCATGTTGCGGTTATAGTCAGCCGTTATTTCGGCGGGGTAAAACTCGGGGTTCGCGGCCTCATAGAGGCGTACGGCGGATGTGCCGCCTTGGCCTTGGAGCGGGCAGGCAAAGCGCCGTGGGTACCGAGTGAAAAGGCTTGCATCTCGATCCCATACGAACGGCGCAATGCACTTTTGGCAGACCTTAAAACTCTTGGCGTTAAAGAGGAAAACATTTCCGCAGAGTATGGCGAAAGCGTGAAACTCGTGGTGCCGGTGCCTATAGGCTTAGTAAATGAAGCAGAGGCTATGTTTAAAGCATATAAGAGGCGTTTCTGGATAGAGGGATGGGAGTGGCTGAAAGAACGAGGATAAAGCCCATCATTGTATCGCTTTTGGTTCTATTCCTCGTGTTGCCCAACATCTCTCCTTCTGCCGAGGGGGGAACTGAATGCTCCGTCACTTGCGAACTCATGCATGCCATAGAGGCGAGAGAGAGCGTCGTAGAACTCGAATGGGAAGGTGAAAAGTTCTTGAGCCAAGATGATTTCCACAGGCCCCTCGAGGAGGCATTAAAAGGAGATCTCTACCTCCAGGCGAGCGTAGAGAGCGTCGCCATGGAACTGCACTTTGACAGTAGGCGTAGCAGGCTCGTCGCGAGATTTAAATATCGCCTTACTGATGAAGAGCAAGCCTTTGTGGAGAAGTGGGCGCGTCAAGCACTTGAGGGTATTCTGCATGAGGGAGCAAGTCATGCCAGCAAAGTGAAGGCCATCCACGATCATGTCATCTCGATTTTGAGCTACGATGCGAGCGGTAAGAATGATAACGCCTATAGGGCCTTAATGACTGGCAAAGCTACGTGCCAGGGTTACGCTTTGTTGTTTTACGAGATGCTCCGGCAGACGGAGCTCTCTCAACAGCTCGTAGCGGGGAACGATCACATGTGGAATAGAGTGCTCATCGATGGAGAGTGGTATCATGTTGATTGCACCTACGATGATTTGCCACATGAGATGTCTTATAAATATTTTCTCAAGACAGATGCCGAGATGAAATCCTTTGGACGCACTTGGTCTTTTTTGGATAAAGCTTCCATTTCCTTCCGTTAGGTTGGACAAATCCTCATGAAATCACCTCGAGGCCTCATCTTAGCGGCTCTCTTTGCAGCCCTCACAGCGATAGGGGCGTATATACGCATCCCCTTTCCAATTGTTCCTTTCACACTCCAAGTCTTCTTCGTCTTGCTTTCTGGCGCGATCCTCGGCCCCAGGCGCGGATGCGCTTCCCAACTGCTTTACCTTGCCATGGGCTTATTAGGCCTCCCTGTATTTTCCGGTGGTGGGGGAGTGCAGTATGTGCTTCATCCCACATTCGGCTTTATATTAGGTTTTCCTGTAGCGTCGTGGATTGTGGGGACAATCTCAAAAATCGGGCGAGGCGAGAGCTTCTGGCAATATTTGGCCGCCTCGCTGGCTGGCATTGCTGCGATCGATGTGACAGGCATCTTTGTCCTCTATGTGAACCTCAATTATGTGGCCGGAGTTCCGACATCCCTCTGGCGGGTGATACAGGTCGGCCTTTTCCCCTTCCTGGCATTCGACGTAGCAAAGAGCGCAGCCGCGGCGATTGTGGCTTTGAAGGTCAAAAAGCATCACCTCTTCTCTTGAGGAAGGCTGAAGATAAAAAGGCGAGATGTGAAACGCAAGACGGGAGAGACGAGAAAGTGAAAGTGGATGTGAGAGCGAGAGTGAATGTGGAAGTAGGGGTGAGGGTGACATAAAAAAGATAATGGAGGCCAAAAACGCAAAAAACAAAGGTCTGATCCTTAGTATAGGTTAATATTGGTCAACGGATCTTCACGCAATTTAGCTCTCTGGTTTTATACCCTATAGCCCTTAAATGTAAAGATTTTTATTTTTGCCTCAGGTATTGACATTAATTTTGCCAGGTGCTAATTTTAAATGCGCACAGAATGCAAAAATTTGTGATAAGGGGGATTGTTATTATTATGAGGAAGAGAGGTTTTTGGACTGTTGTAAGCGCTGTGGCCATTTTGGCGATGGCAGGGGTTTGCGGTGTCGCAAGTGCGGCGGAGTGGCCTACGAAACCTATTACCTTGATAGTGCCTTGGTCTGCAGGTGGTGGCACTGATCTTACGGCGCGGTTAGTCTTTTCCTACGCAGAAAAGATTTTAGACCAAAAGGTTATCATAGTTAACAAGCCGGGTGCAGGTTCCGAGATCGGTCTAACAGAGCTCGCGCTGGCCAAGCCCGACGGCTATACCTGGGGATTTACTAACTCACCCATTGTCGAAGGCATAATCCTCTCGCGAGATACGAAATTTACGATGGAGAGTTTTGAGCCGTGCTGCAACATTGTATATGACCCAGGCATCATCGTAGTGCGGACCGACAGCCAATTTAAGAGCATAAATGAATTCATCGAGTACGCAAAGGAAAACCCAGGCGTCATCACAGTTGGTAATACCGGATCTGGTTCTGACGACGACATCGCTGTTCGGATAATGGAGCGAGAGACGGGCATAAAGGTGACTCAGGTGCCCTTCGAAGGCGCTGCACCCCAGACAACCGCGCTCCTCGGCGGTCATATAGCTGCAGGGGCTATAAACGTCACAGAGGCCGTGCCTTACGTCAACGCCCAAAAGATGCGGGCTTTGGCCGTGATGGACGAAGAGCGTTCGCATCTCTTGCCGGATGTTCCAACCTTTAAGGAGCTCGGCTATGATGTAGTCTCTGGTTCTGCGCGCGGGATATCGACACCTGCGGGAACGCCAAAAGAGATCATTGAGAAGATGGCTGCAGTCGTAAAACAAGTTTTGGATGATCCCGATTTCCAGAAGAAGGCAGAGGAAGCCTATCAACTCATCAGGTATATGAATCCTGAGGAACTTAAAGAATACATGACGAAAAACTATAAGAGACTCCAAGAAATGTACGAACAGAATCCTTGGTAAGTGAAGGGTATTCCACAGAGGTCGGCGCACAAAGTTGCGCCGACCTCTCTATTTCGGCGAGGAGGTGAAGCAGTTGTCTTGGCGCACTCTTAGTCGCAT
>LGFQ01000006.1 GCA_001508935.1 Synergistales bacterium 54_24 | reverse complement strand
TACCACCATTGTATTTTCAAAGCCAAATTCCACACTAAAGATTATAGAGCCTTAAAAGGGTTGAAAAACGATTAAAATGATTATAAAATATGATCAAAGAGATGGGGGTGGTGTTTTATGTCTCGTTTATCAGGAAAGCGCTTTCTGCAATTTGTAGAGGACGAATACGAAGACCTCGAATTATGGTATCCAAAAATTCGCCTCGCTGAAGAGGGGGCTCAAGTCGTAACGGTTGGGCCGGAAAAGGGGCGGGTCTACCGGGGCAAAAACGGCTATCCATGCAAGGCCGACTCTTCGTTCGACGAGGTAAGGGCGGGAGATTTCGACGGCCTGCTGATCCCGGGAGGCTATGCTCCCGACAAAATCAGAAGGTACCCCAAGGCCTTGGACCTCACAAAGGAATTCCATAAGGCCGGGAAGATCGTCGCCTTCATATGCCATGCAGGATGGGTGCCCATCTCGGCTGGCATATTGAAAGGGGCAAAGGCCACGTCGTTCTTCGCGATAAAAGATGACATGGTAAACGCAGGAGTAAACTGGGTGGATGAACCCGTCGTCGTGGACAAAAACCTCATAAGCAGCCGCACGCCCGCCGATTTGCCTCATTTCTGCAAGGCCATAATCGAGGCAACTTCAGGCAAGTAAAGGGCACCAAAAGGCCCCATGAAAGCGATCTGGGCTCCGGGGTTTGCGCCCGGAGCCCATTTTTTGAGTCAGTCGAGCTCTCCAACGGCCTCTTCCGCAGATACCACAACCTCACCAGAGCGCACCAGTCTCAAGACTGAATCGATCAAAGGGTAGAGGATAATGTCCTCTTCCAAAAAAGGGACATCCTCCCTTATGCGGCGATAAGCGGCCGCGCTGCCCTTACCGGGTTTCAGTGGCGCACTGAAGTCCAAAGCCTGCGCTGCGACCATGAATTCTATGGCCGTCACTTTCTGAGCATTCTCTACGATAGTCCTGGCCTTGCGAGCAGCATGGGCCCCCATAGAAACGTGATCCTCTTGGTTGGCCGATGTCGGTATGGAATCGACAGAGGCAGGATGTGCGAGGACTTTGTTCTCCGAAACCAATGCCGCACAGGTATATTGAGGGATCATGAGGCCGCTGTTCAGCCCGCTGTTCCTTATGAGGAAGCACGGGAGCCCCGAAAGCTTATGGTCGACCAGCCTGGCGACGCGCCTTTCGGAGATATCCGCAAGCTCTGCGACGGCGATCCCGAGAAAGTCCATGGCCAGCGCGATGGGTTGGGCGTGGAAATTCCCGCCGCTTAAAGCCTCGCCCTCGGCTGGGAATATGAGAGGGTTATCCGTCACGGAGTTGATTTCGATCTCTATCCTTTGGCGCACAAAATCCATCGCGTCGCGGCTGGCTCCGTGGACTTGGGGGATACAGCGCAACGAATAGGCGTCTTGCACTCTCTTGCCTCTATAGGCTTCGACGATTTCGCTTCCCTCGATGAGCCTTCGTATGTTGGATGCCACCAATTTCTGCCCCATGTGCGGGCGAAGCTCATGAATGCGGGGGTCAAAGGCATCTGGCACGCCGTGAAGCGCCTCCAAAGAGAGCGCCGCCGCTATATCGACGGCCTTGGCGAGCTCGAGGGCGTCGTAAAGAGATAGGGCCGAAACGGCTGTCGTCACGGCAGTGCCATTGTTTAAGGCCAAGCCCTCCTTAGGGCCGAGCCCATCGAGGGGTTTAAGCCCGGCCTCTTTAAGAGCTCGAAGCGTCGGAACCCTCCTCCCTCGATAGAAGACCTCTCCCAACCCCAAAAGGGTGATGGCCAGATGCGAAAGCGGGCAAAGGTCGCCGCTCGAACCGACGGAGCCCTGCGATGGGATTACGGGGTGAATCCCCTCGTTGAGATAGGCGACCATTTGATCCAACGTCTTCAGTCTGATGCCCGAATAACCCCTCGTGAGGGTGTTGATGCGAAGCAGCATGGCAGCTCTGACGACATCCTCGGGAAATGGCTCTCCCACTCCGCAGGAATGGCTTTTCAGGAGGTTTTCTTGGAGCTTTTCGCTCAGTTCAGGAGAGATAGGCGTCGACGCCAGATCGCCGAAGCCGGTGGTGATGCCATAAATCGTTTCTCCAGCGTTAGCCCACTTCTCCACCATAGACGAGCCTCTCGGCACGAAGGCTCCGGCAGCGGGATCCAGGGCAACGCCGTAACCGTCTCTGGCTACGCGCACGATGTCCTCGATGGTGAGAGAATGCCCATTGAGCCATATAATATGCATAGCCACCGCCTCCTAAAGGAAGCTATTATGCCCTTTCGCAATATAATACCATAAAATCAAGGGCAGTGCAGGGCACGAGCATTAAAAAATAGCACAGAGCATGAAGGCAAAAGGGCGGCAAATCTTCGGACATAAGATATAATGGTTTTAAACGATTGAAAGACATGTGTCACCTGAATTACCAGCGCGAGAAGGGAGAGAAGAGAATATGAGAAAGCCGGTTCTGAAGATATTCATGGAAAAACCTGAGATCTACTCCTGTTGCCTCCCGATCGACTATAGCGAGATGGAAGAGATGGAGACGTTCCACCTCTTGGGGGAGAGGGAAAGGGTGGGGTCGCATTTAAGGAAAATCAAGAGGGAATACGGAGACAAGATAGAGGTAGAACTCATAGACCCTCGAAGTGTCCTCTATTTTTTCGAAATCTTTAAATACAAGATCAAAGCAAAGGAGATAGCGTGGGTGCTGGACAACAAGGTGATCTTTCGGGGCGTCCCCTCATGGGATGAGCTAAAGGCCGCCTTAGATCAGGCCGCAGACATTGTTTCGTCCGTTTAACCTACATTTACGATAACTTCAGCTCCTTTGCAAGATGTCTACGTAGAGTATGGGAGATGAGGAAAAAGCGCTCGAAGAGTTGGCTCAGGAAGTGAAGGACTGCCATCGCTGCATTTTGAGCGAGCGGCGTTTTTGCGCAGTGCCAGGGGAAGGCGATGGCCATGCTTTCCTCATGATAGTGGGGCAAGCCCCTGGCGAGGGGGAAGACATGGTAGGCCGTCCCTTCATCGGGCCTTCGGGTCATCTTTTGCGCTACTTTATGGGGGTAGCTGGCCTCTCCTTCGGCGATACATACCGCACGAACCTCCTGAAGTGCATGATCCCTCGCTACAGCCGCCCCAAATGGGCCTCTATCTGCGCCTGTCTTCCCTTCCTCGAGCGAGAAATAGCGCTCATATCACCGAGGGTAATCCTCACATTGGGGAAGTTCCCCGCGAAGGTGCTCTTCAAATTGCACAGCCTGCCTGTTCCGCCGGAAAATCGCACCATACCTGCCCTTTTTGGCAAGCCTTACGAAGTACAGGGCAGGGTCATATTCCCGATGCCCCATCCAGCCTCGATTATATACAACCACTCACTCCTCCCCGACACCATGGAGCACTTTCGCGCCCTTGGGCGCTTCCTGCAAGAAAATCTCACGGAGTGACATGCACAGGCTCTTTCATATACAACCGCACTACGCGGCTCTCCCCCTCGCTGTGAACTGTAAGGAGGATCGAGGCTTTCCCAAGCCCGTCCTCTGCCAAAAACTTCGCCGCATCGAGCGTAAGGTCCACCAAAGGCACGCCGTCTACCTCCGTCACCAAGTCTCCGGCTTTTAGACCCGCCTCATCTGCCGGGCTTCCTTGAACCACAGAAGATATGATGTAACCGCCGGCATCGGAACTTCCTAAAAAGATCCCCGTCTTCGGCGGCTGAACTTCTATTCTGTCGAAGCGATCTTTTACCGAATCCAAGATAGGCTTGATGTAGGTTGGAGTGCGATATGTACGCCCCAATATACCAGGGTCGAAGAAGATGATGCTCCTCGGCATGCTCTCGGCTACGGCCACCTCCGTGCCGTTCTGAACGCTGCTGATACGATAAACGACGTCGTAGCGAGAGAGGCCGTATTTTTTCGTAAAAAGGAGCACGTCGTCTTCCTCTCGGTCGAGGAAAAAGTCGTGCTCCTCCATCGCTTCCTTGATGGCCGCACGCACATCATCAGGCGAGCCATTCCTTACGACCACTTTGTAAGCTTTGTCTCCCCTGGCGAGTTCTACCAACAACCCCGCCACCCTGGTCGACCATCCCACATCAGCCCAGGCAGCCGTAAAAAACAAACACCCCGCCACTGCCACTACGAGCAACCTGGCTGCCTTCCAAACCAAAGCCTTCTCTACCTCCAATATTTAACTCACCGGCACGAGCCCAGCCTCCGCTATCGTTTCTTCTGTTGCCTTCTCTTCTTCCTTCTCGATCTTAAATTGCCTCACGAGCCCCTGAAGTTTCCCGGCCAGATCTGCGAGCTCGGAGGACCCTTCGGCGATATGCCTGGATGCCTGGGCAACCTCTTCGATGCTCCTATGAACGCTGTCTACGGCGCTGGCGACGTCCTGAGTCCGCTCTGCCATGTTTTGAACGGTACTGGCTATCTCCTCGCTGGAGGCAGCCTGTTCTTCAGCCAGCGCAGCCATGTCTTGAGCAGCGGCAGTGATGGATTTCAGCGCCTCCATAATACGACTTATCGCACTTTCAGCCTCCTGAGCCTGAACTTTGGCACCATCGGCCATCCGCGCATTCTCCTTAGTGACGTCGACGACTTCGCCAAGGTCTGCCACTATCGTCTGAGCGAGATCGGCGATCTTCAGAGCGGCCTCATTGCTGGCCTCGGCGAGCTTTCTCACCTCTTCTGCCACCACGGCAAAACCCCTGCCGTGTTCGCCGGCCCGAGCCGCCTCTATGGCAGCGTTCAGGGCAAGCAAGTTCGTCTGATCCGCAATAGAGCCTATAACATCCACGAACGATTGAATTTGCTTGGCTCTCTCCGCGAGCTCGCTCACCACATTTGACGCCTTGAGCGCCCCATCTGCAACATTTACAGAGGCAGCGACGGCGTTCTGGACAGCTCTTATTCCATCCTCTCCTGCCCCTCGAGCCATTTCTACTTCCTCGGTCACTTCTTGGCTCCTCTGGGCAGCCGTCTGAGCCCCGGCGGCTACCTCCTCCACAGAGGCATTTATCTCCTCCACTCCGGCGGCCAAGTTTTCCACCTGAGCGGCCATAGCCTCTGCGCTCGATTTAACCTCTTGAAGGTTGGCACTCGTCTCCTCGCTCGAGGCCGAGAAGTTCTCAGCCGACTCTGCCACTCTCAGGCTAACGCCGGAGACCTCCTTCAGAGCTTCGGAGAAGCGCTCGAGGAGATAATCGAGGGAGCGACTCACATCACCCGTTTCATCCCTGCTCTTGGAATTGCCCCTCGCCGTGAGATCCAACTCTTCCGCTATGTTTTGGACGCTTGTTACGAGTTTCTTCAAAGGCTTAGTTATGGAGCCGGCCACCAAGAACCCAAGGATCAGCGCGACGGCGGCGGCAATGACCATAGCGATGGTAGAAGCCTTTATCGCCTCGTTCAAGCGAGAAGTTGCGTTGCTGGAGATCGTATAGAGGCCGATCTGAGAGAAGGAAAATATCTCGCCCAGCCTCTGTGAGAGGGCGTTAGTGGAGAGATACATGCCGTCAATTTTCTTCGAGACCTCTTCTCTCGGCGCTTCGTTGCGGAAAAGCTCAATCACCTCTCTGACGCCAACGCTCCACTCGGCAAATGTTTTAGCCGTTTCATCCCATATCGCCTTATTGCCCTCGATCACAGTGATCTCTTCGTAGCCGCTTATAGCCCTTTCGAGGTTCTGTAACATCGACTCCATAACGAGCGCCTGGCCCAACCATATCGCCTCCGGGCTGTTAAAGGTGCTGTACATGGAGGTCAACAGACCGGAAGCGCCGACATTGACCTCGGCAGCCTTGCTTATCTCCATTCCCCCGCCATAAAGCTCTTCAATAGCTTTCTCTTGCCCTTTTAAGGTAGTTATAAGGTACCACCCGGTGACCGCGTTGATGGCCACGAGCAACAGCACCAAAAGGAACAACCTGCTTCTGAGCCTGAGCGATCCAAAAAAAGACAACGTATTTATCCCCCTTCGCATCGATCTTTAAAGATAAACGCCTCATTCATCCGATCTCGAAAGCTGCCGTTTCTTTGTTTGATATTATCACAAATCTCAGCAAGGGGGCATGCCCCGCTCTATTTTTGCACAGGCAGCAGCATGTACGGAGCAGCGAACAAATAAGCGGATGAGACCCCTGGGCCTTGTCCCATCCGCTGCAATTGAACGCCATAACAAAATGCTTACAAATTTTCTAACCTACAAACCCTTCATTCCTCTCAATCAGCTCGACCAAGGCATCGTAGTCTATAAGTTCGATATCGAATTGCCCTTCCTCGTAACCTCTGGCGAGGAAGTCATCTTTTATAGCATAAACCGGGCATTTTGCGTCTTTCAGGGCATCGCAGGCAGCCCAATAGACGCCGTTTTGGATGAGTACCGCACAATCTGCCTCCTTTGCACTCGAAAGCTTTGCCCCTTCCGCCGGATGATCTGGACCATACTTTATCAAGATAAGAGACATAGTCTTCACCTCACATGAATATAACGTAATCGTGTTGACGGAAGAGCTCGGGGAGCTTGTTCTTTCCGACGGTCTGGGCCGAAAATCCCTCATCTACATCCCTCACGCCGTAAGCATCGAGATCTTCCCCGACGGCATATACGGGCGTGCCATAACGTTTGACGTAGCGCTGCACCATCTTCACCGAAAGCAAACCCAACCTCTCGGGCTTACACTCCCGAGCCAACGCAACTACACCCTCATTCATGAGCAAGAGAGCAGGCTCCACGTCCTCGCCATACATGCCGAAGGCCGTGCGGAATGCCTCATTGACCCATACAGAACCCACGGGGGACTGGTAAACCACAAAGAGCACCTTCTTGGACATTATTCGTCACCTCATGCAGAAAAACTCAAGAATCTATCGCTTTCGGCGATCAACTTCGCCAGCTCCGGCAATCCGCTAGGGCGCGCTCCCTCTATGAGGGCCTCTTCCGCGAGTCCCCTGTATTCCATACATAATCCGCAAATATCGACCCTCAAACCCTTCTCTTTTATAAGCTCTTCTAACTTTTTCGGGATGTTCCTGTCAACTCTGATTGGCTTAACGCGCGAATTGGCGGCATTTACTGCGTCGGCAAAGAGAAAAATCGCTACTTCGTGTCCCTTGTTGAGAGCCGCCTCGGCAATCTTTATTGCGCTATCCATATCCTGGTAAGAGTAAGGCGGTGTCATCACTTGTATGGCTATCTTCATAGCTTCAAGCCTCCCGTCGAGTTATTCTCGCCCGTATAGAAACCAGGCAAGTGTCCAGTTTCCCAACACAAAAAACACCGAAGCAACTATGGAAGAAATCGCGAGCACCGGCACGCCGGTGAAGAAATGACCGATGTTTCACCCACCACCTATGGTGGCACCGAAGCCCATGATGATGCCACCGCCCATGACTTGCACATATGTGATGGGATTCCTCGGCATCCTAAGCTTGAACTCCTTCGCCATAACGGCGGATATCGCAGCGCCTACCACTATGCCTAAGACGCTTAAACCATCCCAGCTGAAAGGTTTACCCGAAAGCCAAACACTCCATATGTTGGACCACCCTCCGGTGATCCCCATCCCGTAGTTCCTTCCGACCAGTTCGCTGAAATACCAGGCAAAGGCCCCCACGGCACCCAACAGCACAGCAGCCGTCTTTAATCCTATTTTCGATTCCCTCTCGCTGGTCTGCGTGCCGAAGACATACCAGAGGATCAGGGCCGCGCATATAACCACAACGATCCACGGGTTGACGCCGAAGACGGATGGCAACGTCTGCCCTGTCTTCTGCAGATATAGCTTGGAAAACCCTTCTCCCGTAGTTTGATCAAAATACTGAAATGGCGCAACGCCAAACCCCTGGAACCATTTCCATACGCCGCTGAATACCCCGCCGTTCCTCATGGCGTAAGCCGTCCCGCCGTAAAAAATGGCGGCGAACCATGCGGTCGTAAGCCCTTCTCCGGCTCTATAGGTCACGCCGCTGGCACAACCTCCTGCCAAAACCATGCCAAGGCCAAAAATATACGCACCGACTATGTTCGCAACCCAATTGAGACCAGAAGGCGCAAGCGCGATCAAGCCCATCTGGGCCAGCAAGTGCACTAAGATCATCTGAACGGCCACGGCGAGCAAGGCCATTTTCAGCAGGTAGTTATCTTTGAATAGCAACACGTCTCTGAAGGCCGAATTGAAGCACATCCTGCTCCTCTGCAAGAGCACCCCAAATATCAGGCCGATCAAAAAACCGCTGAAGATCATGTTTTTACACTCCCCCTCGCTCATTGCGAATGGCGCCGCATCTCGCTACGGCGCCATTCGCAATCTTTACTGCTTTTTAACCTTCACATAGATCTCCCAGTCGCTTCCGCCGTTCTTTTTAACTTCTAAAATCTCGCTCCCAAGTTTCTTCACACTCTCGGGGATCCTCTCCACCGAAAGCGGGTAATCGACGAGTACCTTGAGGATCTCGCCATCTTTTGCGCCCTTTATGGCCCTCTTCGTCTCCACGTCCGGCACAGGGCACACTTCACCTCTCACATCGATGACCCTCGACACTCCGTAATCTGCCATTTCTCATCCCTCCGTGTGAGTTCCTAATTTATAATTGGTTCAAATATCTTTCCCCGAATGATGATACCCCTCCACAACTACTTTTATGTCTAAAATTTAGTTCTTTCATAACTGTCTCTCACAATTCATACTTAAAAATTCTCAAATAATATATTATGTTAGGCATAGCTAATCTTGGTAATTTTAGCACTATATATGTTATCATCGCCTAGATGCACCATAGCTGCTCGACTGTTAGTTTAACCTTGATCTCTCAGTTTGTCAAGGGGAAGACAAATCATTATACACAAAAGCCATCAAAATTGTGCGGAAAATATTATAAATGGCAGCTAATTAAGTTGAAATGTGCCATTATAGCAATTAGCCTCACAGATAATACCGGGTATTTTCTTAATTCTCACAATTCACGTCATAATACAGATGATCAAAGCAGTGATTAAGCGGGCAGATCACGCGGCATGGCTAATATGAAACCATGTCATCTTCCAATGGAGGACTCCGTCTTGACGTTTCTAAGATAATATGATAAGTAGAGAGCATAGATGTCGCGATATATAACTCTTTACGGGAGGGGTAACGGATGTTTTCTACAGCGGCAGTGCTTTCCTTAGTAGCTCTCGCGATCGTCATCATCATAAGTTGCTTCAGGGAGGAATGGAATCCGGGCCTTTTGGGAATTTTTTTCGCCCTCTTAGTGGGAACGATCTGGGGAAATTTAAGCGGAAGCAAAGTCTTGGGGTTTTGGCCCACCTCGCTATTTATGACTCTCTTTGGCGTCACATTCCTATTCGGCATGGCCCAAGAGAACGGCACGCTGGATAAGCTCACCATCAGCGCCGTGCGCCTGGCCAAGGGAAACACTGCCCTCATTCCGCTCATAATCTTCCTGATCGTGTTGGTTTTAACCACAATTGGCCCAGGCAACATCGCCACCGTGGCCTTGATAGCTCCTTTCGCCATGGCCATCGCGGGGCGAATAGGCTTGAGGGCTTTCCTGATGACGCTTTTAGTGGTAGGAACAGCTAATGCCGCTGCACTTTCTCCACTATCTCCTACGGGAATCGTATCCTTGGAGCTCGTATCGAAAATGGCAGGCGATTTGGGCATAGAGTTGGGAAGGGTGGTCTCTATACAGTGGAAAGTCTACTGGAATTCTCTGGTGGCCCAATGCATCACCAACATCGCTGGGTTTTTGCTCTTGGGTGGTTTAGCCTGGATGCGAAAGGCGCGTGGGTCTTTAAATATTGACGAAATCGCCCCTAAACCAGAGCCTTTTGACGGCAAACAGCGGATCACTGTAGTGATCATAGTGGCTTACGTGATCTTGATCCTCATGCCGCTGCTACCAGGAGCTTCGCAGGCGCTTCCCAAATGGGCGATCCGCCTCTTCTCCAACGTGGGGGCCGTGGCCTTCTTATTGTCGGGCATCTTGATGCTCTGCGGCGCTGCAAACGTGAGGAAATCCATCGCTCGCGTGCCGTGGTTCGTCCTAACGCTGGTCTGCGGCGTTACCGTGCTCGTCGAAGTTATGGACAACACGGGAGGCCTAAACGTGCTGGTCGAGCTCATCGGCTCCATATCCACGCCGCTGACCCTCCACTTCTGGGTAGCGCTGATAGCCGGCATCATCTCAGCCTATTCGAGCTCTTCCGGCGTGGTAATGCCCATGTTTTTACCGCTGGTGCCCGGGTTGATGAGAAACCTCGGCATCATGGGCACGCCAGGACAGGTGGCGTACGCCATCGCTTTGATCTCCACCGTTGACGTGGGTGCGCACATGGTGGATATGTCGCCCCTTTCGACCCTCGGGGCCCTCTGTGTAGCCTGCGCGCCGGAACAGGAGGACAAATCCAAACTGTTCCGGCATCTTTTGATCTGGGGACTTTCCATGTCCGTGGTGGGCGGCGTGGTGTGCCTGTTCTTCTTCGGCATCCTGGGCTTATAGAAGGGAAGTCGCTGATGCGATATGGGCAAGCCGTCTCGCAAAGTGACCGATGCGGCTTGCCCATCGCAGACCTTGCGTAGCACTTCCTTTTTTTGCGAGCGACTTGCCTCGCCTAAACGATGAGCCGTCGCCCGAAGCAGCTTATTGCGCTACGCCTTTAATAACTTGAACGGGCTCCGCTGCTGCAAAATCGGCCTCGGTACAAGCCCTTATATCGTCCACCGTAACACCAGGAGCCATTTCCTCTAAGATCATCTTTCCGTCGCGGAAGCGAAAGAGTGCGAGCTCCGTCACGACCACGTCTACGACGCTCACAGCCGTAAGTGGGAGCGTGCATTTCTTAACAAGCTTAGGACGACCATCCTTAGTCGTGTGGGTCGTAGCTATAATTACTTTTTTGGCGCCCACGACCAAATCCATAGCGCCACCCATACCAGCCACGAGGCCACCCGGCACCATCCAGTTAGCCAAATTTCCTTCGGAATCCACCTGTAAAGCTCCCAAGACGGTGGCATCCAAGTGCCCTCCTCGGATGATGCCGAAGCTCAAGTCGCTGGCTATGCATGACCCGCCAGGTGCAATGGAAAGACACCTTCCCCCTGCACCTATAAAGCGCAAATCCTCTACGTCCGGTTTGGGACCGGCTCCAACAACGCCGTTTTCTGTCTGCAGGATGACCCTGACCCCCTCTGGGATATAATCTGAGACCAGCGCAGGAATGCCTATGCCCAAATTCACGACGTCGCCATCGCTGAACTCCAAGGCAACCCTTTTGGCGATGCGACGCTTTTTCTCCTCTTCGTTAAGTGCGGGCAGCATAGTACGAGTCCCCTTTCACCACTAAGATGTCAACGAGGATGCCGGGCGTCACCACATCGTTAGGATCGATGCACCCTACATCCACTACGGCATCCACCTCGGCCACAACGACGTCAGCCGCCGTGGCCATTATAGGGTTGAAATTTCTATTGGTGCCGAAATACGTGAGATTGCCCATTCGATCGGCATAATGGGCTCGGATCAGGGCGAAATCCGCCTTTAACGGGAGCTCCAGGATGAATTTCTTGCCATCCACCTCCAAAACTTGATGCCTCTCCTCCACCACAGTGCCCACTCCCGTAGGAGTTAGAAAGCCGCCCAGGCCGAAACCGCCGGCCCTGATCCGCTCCACAAGCGTCCCCTGGGGCACCAGCTCCAGTTCGAGCTTGCCCTCGTTGTAAAGACGACTTGTAGCCTTGTTTAACCCCACATGAGAGGCGATCACCTTCTTCGCTTGCCCCCCCGATACGAGTTTGCCGTGTCCAACATCTTCATAGGCGGTGTCGTTGGATATAAGAGTGAGGCCTTTTACCCCCTTCTCCACGAGGGCATCGATCAATGTGTAAGGAATACCCCCATAGTTAAAACCTCCGACCATAATGCTGCTTCCATCTTCGATGCCGCTAACCGCTTCTTTGGCTGAGGTTACCGGTTTTATCACTTTCGTCGGCACGCCTACACCAACCTCCTTCGTCCATTTTTTAAAGCGCTATCCGCTTTATACGCCCACACGCAGAGCTTCCGAGGCGGCCTCAAGGGCACCTTTCAGGCGGGAAGTTATCTCACGCACCTCATCTTCCTCGACTATTAGGGGAGGAGCCACCATGAAGTTGTCGCCGTCCACGCCGTCAGCCATGCCTCCACCGCGATAGACCACAAAACCGCGCCTCATGCACTCACGCGTTACGACGCCAGAAGCCTTGAGTTTTCTGGGGAATGGGCGCTTGGTAGCTTTATCGGCCACGAGCTCCACCCCCCACATGAGCCCTTTGCCGCGGACCTCGCCCACGATGGGAATCTCTTCCAGTTCCTTTAACAGCGACCCCAAAAGCTCTCCCTGGAGGCGCGCATTTTCCACGAGGTTGTGGGCCTTTATGTATTTGATCACGGCCTCTACGGCAACGCCGCTCACTGGATTGCCGCAATAAGTATGTGCCATGGGAAAGGCACCGCTTCCCTTCTTTATTACTTCCACTACGGCATCTTTTACGATAACCCCTCCGGTGGGAACGTAACCCGCCGCCATCCCCTTTGCACAGGCTATAACATCCGGGATCGCACCCCAGTGATCTACGGCGAAGTTTTCCCCCGTCCTGCCGAAGCCCGTCATCACCTCGTCTGCTATTAACAATACGTCGTAGCGATCGCAGATTTCCCTCACCATGGGCCAATACTCGTCGGGCGGAGGGAGCGCCCCCACGGTCGAGCCCACGATCGGTTCAGCTAAAAACGCCGCTACATATTGAGGGCCTATGCGCTTTATGGCCTCTTCGAGCTTTCTCGCACAGAGACAACCACATGATGGATAGGCGAGAGAAAAGGGGCAACGATAACAATAATGGGTCTCGATTTTTGGATGTTCCATGAACATAGGGACAAAGGCTCTGCGCCTTGGGATATTGCCCCCCACCGCCACGGCCCCCATGGTGCTTCCGTGATAGGAGTTCCACCTGCCTATGATGAGGTGCTTCTGTGACCTTCCTCCATCTCGTTCAAGATAAAAGCTCCTGGCGAGCCTCACCGCCGATTCCACGGCCTCGCTCCCGCCCGAGACGAACCAAACATGGCTCATTCCCACGGGGGCAAGGCTTGCGACTTGAGCGGCAGCCCGCTCTATGGCCTCGTTCCTCCAGCGAGAGGTATGGGCAAATTCCAAGCGGCGCAATTGCTCGCATATTGCCTCAACCACTTCCGGCACGCAGTGTCCCACATTCGATATGAGTGCGCCGCTGCAACCGTCGATATACTCCTTGCCCTGATCGTCATAGATATAAATGCCGCTCGCCTTGACCGCCATTGGCAAATCTTGAGTAAAATCCCTCGGAAAAACGTGACCATTTTCGTTTGCGACCAAAATCATGCCCTCCTTTTTAATCCCGGACTCAAGATCGGTAGAGCCTTTTTCTCGCTTTATTTACAGGTAGATTTTCCTTTCTCGCCATATGTGTTCGAGTTCTTCCAAGCGCTCCTCAGCATGATCCTTACATTTTTCGACTACGCAGAGGATGAGAGCGTTTAAGACGCTCATCGGAGCAGAAAACGAATCTATGAAAGAAATGGGCTTAGATGGAATGGCGAGGACGATTTGAGCGTAAGCAGCCAAGGGGCTGACCGAGGAATCGGTTATAGCTGCGGTGGAAAGCCCTTTCGCCCTTGCAGCCTCCAAGGCCTCGACGGTAAGGCGCGTATAGCGAGGGAAGCTCACTCCCACAAAGAGCGTTTCCGACGTTCCCTGCGTTATCCTCTCCCAGATGGTCTCCCTTTCCAAAAGCTGCACGTGAGGCAAAAACCAAGAGAGGTAAAACCAGAGATAGTAGGCAAGCGAATGGGCACTCCGTAAACCCAGAATGTAAGTCTCTTTAGCCTGAACGATGGCAGAGGCCAATGCTTCAAGCGCCTCCTCGTCCACCGATAAGAGGGCCCCGGAGAGGTTGCTCATGTCCTCTCTAAGCGCTCGTCGCAGAAGAGAAGGCTCCACCGAACTTTCATCATAACGATGCAGGCGCTCAAGCGTAGAAAGTTGATCTTTAACCTGGCCGGCTAAGGCTGCCTTCATCTCGGGAAAACCAGGATAGCCCAAGGCCATCGCCAAGCGAATGACCGTGGATTCGCTCACGCCCACCCTAAGGCCTATCTGAGCAGCAGTGAGGAAAGCCGCCTCCTGCGGATTTTGTGCTATGAAGCGCGCCACCTCAGCCTGGCCCGGAGGGAGGTCACCTAACCTCTCTTGAATGAGCCTTTGAATCACGCGATCCCGCCTTTCTGCAGCATAATATGCAGCTATTTTGGATATATGCAGCAAATTATGCAACTACATCATAGCGACCTCATCCTTGCTTGTCAATGCTCGTGAGCCGACAAAAAAACAGCGGACGGGAGGTTTTGCTACCTCCCGTCCGCTTCGCGAAAGACTATTAAAATTTTAACCCGCCTCAAATCCCTCAGATTATCGAATAGAGCCACTCAAGAAATAGGCGAACGCCGAAGCCCGTAGCCCCTTTGGCATAATATCCGAACGGCTCCTTGTAATTGTCCACACCAGCAACATCGAGGTGCGCCCAAGGTATGCCCTCCTCCACGAACTCCTGAAGGAACATGGCCGCCGTGATGGCACCGCCAGGGCGTCCCCCTACGTTTGCCACATCAGCTATGGGGGAATCGATATGCTTCCGCAACCGCTCGTCGTCGAGCGGAAGGCGCCACACCCTCTCGCCGCTTCGAGACGACGCCGAAAGGAGGTCTCTTGCAAAGTCCTCGTCGTTTGAAAAGAGGCCAGCCATATATCCACCCAACGCGATTATGCACGCCCCAGTCAATGTAGCCATATCTATGATGTAATCTGGCTTTAGTTTCGAAGCATAAGACAAGACATCAGCCATGGTGACGCGCCCTTCGGCATCGGTGCTCCCTATTTCTATGGTCTTGCCATTATATGCCTTGATCACGTCATCTGGCCTATAGGCATCTCCACTGGGCATGTTCTCAGCGAGTCCTACAAGGCCATGAACTTCCACAGGAGGGCGCAAGTGGGCAATAGTGCGCATGGCGGCCAAAACGTTGCAAGCGCCCATCTTGTCTCCTTTCATCCCTCTCATGTGTTCATCGGTCTTTATATTCAAACCGCCGCTGTCGAAGGTGATCCCCTTTCCGACAAAAGCCACCCGCTTCGCCGTCTTTTCCGCTGGGCGATACACCAGATGAACGAATTTCGGAGGAATAGCGGACCCCTTGCCGACTGCCAAAAGAGCGTTCATGCCCATCCCTTGTAGGTGGCTCTCGTCATATACGGTGCACTCGAGTCCTACTTCCTTTGCCACCTTCTGAGCCTCGCCGGAAAAGGTGAGTGGGTTGACCACGTTGGCCGGCTCGTTAGCCAAGTCCCTGGCATAGTTTTGACCACAGGCAAAAAGCGCACCCCTGTTCAACGCTCCCTCGTCTCCGCCTGCTACCAAAACTTGTTCTATCTTGGTCTCAGGTTCATCCTTCTTCGATCTGTAGCGGTCAAAGCTGTAGCTTCCGAGCAGCGCTCCCTCGGTGAGGGCTTGGGAGATCAAGGCGTCTGGCGCGGTTGGCGTTGCAAGAGCCAAAGAAGCTGCCCCCGATTTAGCTGCCTCTTTTACGATTAAAGCTGCGCCTGTACGAAAGGTATCGGGCGTGGCTTTTTCCCTCTTTCCTAGGCCGACCAAAATTACGCGCTTGATGCGCCCGTCAGGGAATGTGGCCTTAATAAGGCTTTCCTTCTTTCCGGTGAACCGTTCAAGTTCAACCCTGGAGCGCACCTCAGGCGCCAGATCCCCCAGACAACTGATACCGTCGAGATCGCCCTCGAACAGCAAAAGCCCCAGCGATTCTCCTTCAAAACCGGTTAAATCGTGGGGCATAGACTCTACGCGCATTACATCCACCTCCAAAGCTATATTAAAAGGCTTACGACGAACATGGCCCGTTTCGAAAATTATACTACTGTTGCCTTCTATGCCCTACTCATGGCGCCCAAAAATACCGAGCACTTGTGCACACTGCATCTTTATATTAGCCCACAGGTTAACCGGTACGATTAACTCTACGATAACGATAGTGTGTTCTTTTTAGCCGCGTAGTTACATTACGCCGTCTATCTTTGGATAGATATGGAAATTTACAAGAAAAGGTGTATAATTATCCAGCAACACCTGAGATCTTAAAAAATAGGAGGGTTAAATATGATCGATCAAATGAGGCAAAGAAGGAGAAGGAGCTCCATAGAGGAAGTGATCCAGAAAACCCAGCAAAAGCTGGAGAAGACAAAACAACGCTTTTTGAAGAAGCACAGCGACGAGATCGCGGACATATTCGTCAAGTTAACTGAAATGGCCGGAGTAGATGCCTTTGAGTTTTTGAACGCTCACTTCAAAATGCAGCCAATAGAAAGAGAAGGGCATTTGAGGGAGCTCCTTAAAAAACTATCCCAAACCCCAGAGTCCAACTCACAATAAGGTTTGGTTTGCCCTAAACCATTCGGAACAAAAGCATGCGCCCTTCCCTCCGAATGGTTTAGGGCAAAAACGCAACTTGTTGAGCCTTAGCAAAATGTTTCGTAGCTTCTGTTGCGCTTCTTTTGACTTCCTTGTGCCGCCTACTTTTAGCACTTTCAACTCTTCGGTCTATTTCATCTGCATCTACAATAACGCTATTCGCCTGGCTTTAGCCTTTGATCTTTTTGGTCATCTCTAAGAGACGCAGCTGCCCTTACAACGGACACATGCCGCAAAAGAGCTACGGTTTGCCTATAATAGTCAAGTAAACCTCGCTTGCGCAGCGAGAAGCATGTGCGGTTTTTCATCCTTTAGGCGGAGGGGGTAGCCTTGTTAAATAAAGAAGAGCGCGAAGAGATCCGGAGGCGCCACGAATCTGCCACCCCTGGCCCTTGGCAGTTCTCGGGGCGTGCAGTCTCCATGAAATCGAAAAGCCCTTTGAATTTCTTTGTCTGCGAAGTGATCGGGGACTACGGCCGCCGAAAGGGGAACGTGGTCCAACAGCGAGAGGCGGACGGCCGCTTCATTGCAGCAGCCAAAGATGACATACCAAAACTGCTCTCATCTTTAGAGAAAACCGAGGCTGAGGTCGACCGCCTTTCACACGAAAACGCGCACCTCCGTCGCCAGTTGGAGGAAATAAGGGCGGAAATAGAAAGGCTTTTAAGGCACGATTGCGCAGTTGTGAATAAGACTCCACCACCACCTCAAGAATGTGCGCACGACAAGGGAAATAGCGAAGGGGAAGGGACAATTCAATCAGCGGGCGAAAGAAATACCCAAGGGAACGTCATCCCAGAAAATCATCCCTCGGACAAGAATCCAAGGGATGATAAAACCTCTTTCCAGTTGTTCAAGAAATTGATCCGCTGGAAAGCCGGCGCTAATCCGAGCCCTCGCTGATGTCCCCTAAGGTTTTTTCCGCCTGCACCCTCGCATCTTCGGAGAATTGTTGCGCCTTTACAGAAGCAGCGCTGATGGCCTTCATAAATGCCGTGCGTATGCGGCTTTCTTCCAATTCGTAGATTCCCTCTATCGTCACGCCGCCCGGCGTGACGACGAGATCCCTCAGTTCGGCCGGATGCTTCCCAGAGGCAAGCAGGAGATGCGAGGCGCCAATGGCTGTATGGGCAGCCGCCTGCAACGCCAAATCGCGGGGCAACCCCATCCTCAAGGCTCCATAAATCATGGACTCCACGACGGTGTAGATATACGCCGGACCAGAGCCGGACATGGCGGTCAAGACGTCGAGAAACTGCTCGTCCACAGCCCTCGCCTCGCCGAGGTTTGCGAATATCGCCTCGGCTAACGCTATATCCTTTTGGAGAACCTCATCGCCGTAGGCATATACCGTGTAACCCTTGCGAACAATCGCTGCTATATTGGTCATGGCTCTGATGAAGCGCGAGCGCGGTGCGACGCGCCTCATAATATCTAAAGATATGGCTGCAGCGAAGGATATAACGAGTTTGTCCTCTATCGCCGAGGTTATTTCCTGCAATACGGGCACTATCTGCTTTGGCTTTACGGCGACCACCACCATATCTGCCCATGTAGCTGCTGCAACGTTATCCTGCGTCGTTTCGATGCCCTTTTTCTTGATCTCCTCGAGCTTATCCTTGCTGCGCCGCGTAGCCATAACTTGACAATAAGGAGAGAGTGCATCGGCGATGGCTCCTCCTATAATACCCGCTCCGATCACCGCTATTTTGTAATCCTTCAAACTATCCAAAGTCGCTCCCTCCTATTAGCTAAAGGTCTATATCAAGATTTGCGCTTAAGTGCCATCAGATACACGTAGGCAACCCTAATTTCTTGAAATCTTTTTGAGGCCAGTTGAACGAACTCCTCATCCAACCCCAGGGTTTTAACCCTGTCGGGATGATATTTCAGGACTAGACTCTTATACGCACGCCTTATTTCATCCTCAGTGGCTTCCGGCGGGCAACCTAAAACAGAGTAAGGATCGCGCAAGGCGCCAAACTTCTGAGGCGGCAACGCCCTTCGCAGATGCAAACCTCTCAGACTCCGCAAACGAGAAGCGGCGCCATTGACGACGCAGGCCAACGCCGAAAGTAATAAAAAGGGAAGTATAAATCCGGTTATTTTGAGGATTATAGCCATAAGGCTTCGCCGCAGGGGCTACTTGGACCCATGGAGCTCTACGTAGGTACCCCTCTGCTCATGGCTGAACGACAACTTCCCCTCCCTGGTCAGCCAACCTATGGCCGCATCGACCAGCCGCTTGGAAACCCTTAAATTTCTGTAGAGGGCGTTGAGAGAGCTCCGCCCATTTTTGTCCAAATAATTCCATACCAATCCCGCCGTCTTTCCGATCTCTTCTGCGTCAATCCTATCCATTCCTTTCACCTCCCAGCGCTCTTTTAAGGTTCTATTACCACCCTCGTCCCGATGCTTATGCGGCTCTTCAAAAACTCGAGATCCTCGTTTTTCATCCTCACACACCCTTCTGTGACATCTTTCCCCAGAAAAGATTCATCGTGGGTGCCATGAATTCCTATGCCCTGCCACCCGGTCTTCAGCCGTATGAACCACGGTCCATAAGCCCCTTCCACAGGGCCGTCCCCGAAGTCATACTTCCAGTAGCTCGAATTTTGAATTTGCTCGACGACAAACTCTCCCTCAGGCGTCCTGCGATCGCCGACTCTCTGTTTGTCTCCAGGATTCTCGCCCACCGCAACGGTAGAGGTCATGATTATCCTGTCGCCCTCATACAAATAAAGGGTATGAGAGCTCTTTACCACTTTCACCCACACCTCTCCGCCACGAGTAGGAACGGTCGCCGTGACGGAAGCGGCTGAGACGCTCTTTTCTTTCTGACCGCCGCCAGCGGTAGCGCTCTCGGAAGTCCAAAAGGTTTTAACGCCCCAAAACGAAAGGCCCACTAAAAGAAACAACACCGGCAGTAGCCACAGTCGCCTACGGCGGACACGGTTTTCCGAAAAGCGCTTAAACGAAGACCTCATCTTGATGAGATCACCCTACCTAAGTCCACAGGATTTGAGTCCCCAAACGCCTTCCTCGCCCTATTTATGCTACAAATCCGGTCATGCTACGGCACTTGTCGACGAGGAAATCGCTATTTCAGACTGCAAAAGTATATTACCATAACTTTTGGTGCTGGTTCAATAACCGGCCCATTCAGAATACCTTTATCGCAAGTGCGCAGACCGGTTTAATCCGGCCGTGAAAGAACGTCCGCAGGCTGGGGCCCTTCTTCACCAGCCCTGACAGAAGGGCCCCTATCTCTACAGCACGACAGCGCATAGCACAATGCGCTTGTCATGGCATTGCCCTCAGGCCCGACGCGAGAAAAGCGTCTCCCTTCACCTGTTTTCGGCGTTGAAATAGAACCAGGACAACGCTTTCGTCATTGGTGGATTCGTATCTTTTGTGCGTACTAAGGACGCTTTTATGGGGTAAGCCTAAATAGCTACGAATGCAGATTGCGAGTGGGTTTGTAAAGAATGGTGCCGGGGGCGGGACTCGAACCCGCACGATGGCAACCACCGGTGGATTTTGAGTCCACTGCGTCTACCTGTTCCGCCACCCCGGCACACAAGGTTAGTAAAAACCTGACGCAGTAAGTATATCACAAGACTCCCACAGATAGGCAATGGGCTTTTGCAAGATCTTCTGAAAATCTAATTCTTTCAATGCTGCCACCACGTCGTACGGCACTTGCCACGGAAATACGACTGCCTTCTTGCGATCCGCCATGTTCATCAGACCATCGACATGGGCATATCCTCTCTGAAAGTAGACCCTTCGGGGAACCACCTCTCGCCACGAGCCGAAAGCTCTTCCAAGGCGCACACCTCCTGAGATCATCAGCAAATACGTTTAGGTTTACTGCGGCTTCTTCAAAGGCAAGTTAGCCATCGCTGAACGCCGCCCGAACATCTCCAACTCGCCGATATTACATAGTTTGCCGCACCTGCCTGCATCGCCCAAGCATTATGGCTCTGCATTTTCCTGTGGCGCTTCGGATCCCAAATCCGAAGAGGCAACATCATCAGATACAGCCTCATCTTGGGGCACTTCTGGCTGATCGCTGCTTGCCACTTCAAAAAGCTCTGGCTCCAAGAGTTTCACTTCGGCCCTCTTTATGAGTTCCTCTAAAAACTCCTGTTGGCGCTGCTGCGCTTTCTGAGAATAAAGGAACTTTTCTACGTCTCCGCTAACTACGTCGAAGGATACCACCTCTTCGGGTTTCTCTTCCATCACTAAAAAGAGGGCGTAATCTCCGCTCGCGATCTCCTCGGGTCCGAGGATCTCTCCTTTGCTTAGCTCCTGGATGCCGAACTGCTGTTTCAGTGATTCTTCATTCAAAAATACAGGGTCCTCATAAGGTGTGTGAGATATTACATCGTTAGAATGCAGCTCCATGAGTTCGTTCCAAGAAGAGGCATCGGGTTTATCGGAGAGATCTTCCTTGACTATCTCCGCCACGTGAGGTTCTTTAAAGCGGGCCACGTTGATCAGATATCCTTTGGGCCTCGTAAACAAAGACTCTTTCATGGCGTCGTAATATTCTCTTGTCTCCTCTTCGGACACAGAGACCCCCTCCGACGCCTGCTGAAGAAGCTTGCGCTGGGCAATTTGCCTGGCAATTTCTTCTCTCAAGACCTCCATAGTGATGCCGTTGTTCTTCAAATAATCCTCGAACGACTCCTTGGTCGGAAACTGCTGGCTTATATACGCGATTGCGGCGTCTATCTCTTCCTGGGTCACCTGAATCGAACGGGCTTGGACCTCCTTCTCGAGTTCGCCTTCTACGATTATGCTGTCGAGGACGCTCCGTCGAAGCGAGGGAAGGTCCGACGGGCTTATATCCCTTAGGCCGTAGTGCTCCACGTAAGAACGAACCGCGCTGTCTATCTGCGAAAGCATGACTTTTTTGCCGTTCACCTCGGCCACGGCGCGGTCGCCTTGTGCCGCATTTCCTCCTCCGTTACCCCGGTATGTATAGACAGCGAATATGGAGATGACGAAGACCACCGCCACCACCAACATGATCCATTTCACCTGGGTCCTGAGCATTCTCATAACCAAACCTACCGTCTCCTTTCGTTGACCGTCCCGACGAGGACGTTTCTTAATGATACGCGATTTTTCCTCTTTTTTTGAGGATGTCAAAAATCGCCATCTGCTCTATAATGAAAACACATCCAGACGCATTGGCATATCCGCAATTTTACCTCCAGGAGGGGCTTTTATGAACTGGCGCTCGCTGCTTCACGCTATGCGTTTTGTGCGGGTCTTAATCACGCTCGGTCCTCCTCTCGCACGCCTTTACAAGGCCGATCGCCTGCCGAGACAGAGAATACTCACAGACGAAGAGGCACAAAGCCTCAAAGAAGTCTTGGAGGCTTTGGGGCCTACGTTCATCAAGCTCGGGCAAATGCTCAGCTGCCACGTGGATTTGCTGCCTCCCGAAGTCTTGCAGGCCCTCTCCGAGCTGCTCGACGAGGTCAAACCCGCTCCGTTCTCGCAAGTTAAGACAATTATAGACGAAGAATTGGGAGAGGCGGCCAAAGCCATAGTAGACTACGACGAAGAGCCCATCGGCTCTGCAAGCATAGCCCAGGTATACCGCGGCCTGTTGGCCGATGGCCGAAGTGTGGCCATAAAGGTGAGGCGCCCCGGCTTGGAGGCTCAAGTTGCAAGAGACCTCCGGATCATGCGTCACTTGTCCAAGTGGCTTCCGAGCCCGTCGAGGCTTCCCTTCACGCTGGAAGACCTCGTCGCCGAACTCGCCTTGCAGATGCAGCACGAGATGGATTTCCTGCGAGAAGCGTCATCCATGGCGCGATTCCGCGCAAAAGTAGCCGAAGGTTCAGATATTATAGTCCCCCAACCGATAAGTCAACTGTGCAGCAAGAGGGTCCTCACCATGACCTACCACCAAGGAGTTCGTCTGGACAAAGCTATACCATCGCTTTCCATGCTCGCCAAAAGAGAGATGGCCAGCAAACTCATCCAGATATATTCGATTCAGTTCATAGAAGCGGGCATGGTTCACGCCGATCCCCATGCTGGTAACTTGTTAGTTAACGAAGATAAACAACTTATAGTCCTTGACTTCGGCGCAATGGTCTTTATACCGGAAGCCATGCGGCGCAAATTTTTGAGACTCCTCGAAGCCGTGCTCAATGCAGACGCAGAGAGGGCTCACCGCGTGTTTCTATCTTTGGGCTTTCTGCCCCCTGCGCGCGAGGCCACCGCGCTTCAAAGCCAAATGTACGACATGCTCGAAGATTATTTGAGCCGGCCTGTGGGGAGAGTTTCCCTTTCGGAGATCTTTGAGGCCTTGACCACCCTCTCCGCACAGCACGGCTTCAAGATACCGCGCCCTTTCCTCTACCTCGTAAGAGCGCTCTCCACGCTTGAGGGGCACCTTATGGCCTTAGATCCCACCTCGTCCAGCGAGGAGGTCCTTAAAAAAGCGCTGGACGAGGTGGCGAACTGGCAGATGGCCCACCCTCTTGAGGCTGCGATGGACGTGGTCAAAGAGCAGGCTGAGAGGGTAAGGTCGTTTTGGCTCGCCCAAGATATTCAATTTCCGCCCGAAAAAGAAGGCCGCCTCAACAAAGGCAGGCTCCTTTTGGGCATTTGCCTGGTCGCCATGACACCATGGCTGGCAAGCCCTCAGGCTTCAGCGCTGCCGTGGGCGATAGCGGGCTTTCTCTTAGCGCTTATGCTGCTATTTTGACATCACACCTCTGCCAAGGACCCACCGCGCTTCATCTGAGCTCGGATCGGCACGTCGAGCTTCACCGCGCTCTCCATCGTCTCTTTGAGCGCCTCTTCTACTTCGTCTGCGCTTCGCCCATTGCATTCGCATACTATGGAATCGTGAATCTGAAGGACCATCCTCGCCTCGCCGCTCAAACGCTCGGCCCTCCTCGAAAACTCGATCATGGCGAGCTTTGCGATATCTGCAGCGCTGCTTTGAATGGGGGTATTTATGGCCACGCGCCTCATAGCGTCGGCGCCCCTTCCCTCCGTAGTGGATACTTCGCCCAAGGGGCGTCGCCTCCCGAATATGGAAAGGGTGTATCCCCTCGCCTTGGCCTCCTCAAAACTCCTTTCGAGGTAATCCTTGACCTTGGGAAGGGCCTGGAAGTAGCGTTCCATTATCCTCTGCGCCTCGCTCCTCGCGATGCCGAGCCGCTGGGATAGGCCGAAGGGACTCATGCCATACAGGAGCCCAAAATTTATCATCTTGGCCAACCTGCGCAATTCAGGCGTAACGGCGTCTCCGGCAACCCCAAAGACCCACGAAGCCGTTTCGGCGTGGATATCGCGCCCGGCAGAAAAGGCCTCTGATAAGCGCTCCTCTTTTGAAAGGTGAGCGAGGACGCGGAGCTCTATCTGGGAATAATCGCCCGCCACGAAGACCCTGTCCGGCGTATGTGGGACGAACGCCTTTCGCAGCGTAAAAGCGTTTTCTCCATAGGCCGGGATGTTTTGGATGTTGGGGTCTCTGCTGCTGAGCCTGCCGGTCCCGGTGGAGGTGTGGTCGAAGGTGGAATGAACACATCCGCTCTCTCGGTCGATAGCCCGCAGGATGGCCTGCGCAAAGCCGGAGAGCAACTTCGAAAGCTCGCGGTGTTCGAGCAATTTCTTGGGAACCTCGCTGAGCTCGGTATCGAGCTTAGAGAGCTCCTCCAAGACGGTGACGTCGGTGGAATAACCCGTCTTCGTCCTTTTGGTCGGAGGCAGTCCAAGTTTTTCGAAGAGCAGCCACCCCACCTGCTTGGGCGAGTTGAGGTTTATCTCCGTGCCGGCCATTCGCGCTATGGAGGCTTCCACCTCCTTTATGCGGACAACGAGCTCTCCTGCCAAATCTTCGAGCGCCTTCCTGTCGACGGCCAGACCGTAGGCCTCCATCTCTGCGAGGACGGGAGATAGGGGCTGGTCTATCTCTATCATGAGCTTGCGCAAGGTTCCATCGCCCAACTCCGCCTCCTGCGCTTCTTTAACATGCCATACCGCGCTACTCTGCTCGAGCAAGGTGACCGGCATAAGACCTCCCGAAGTCTTAAGGCCGTGGTCGGGCATATCAGGATGCAACAAGTAGTGGCCCACTTTTACGTCCCAGATGCGATCGCAGGGCACGGTCAACTCCCCCAAAGCCTGGCAGAATTCCTTATAACCCCAGAGGTAAAATTTGGAGCTGCGAAGCCCACCCAAGGCCTGACTCGGCCAACCTTTGGATGGAGATTCTATGAAAAAGTGTCTTCCATCCCTTGACGAGATGAGCAACCTCTTAACGGCGAAACGCTTGGGGTAAGCTCCCTCGCCCTGCCAGGCTATGACGAGTTCGTCCTCGCCTGCCAATTCATCGATGGAAGAATTTTGCGGTGCAGGTTCAGTTGCTACCGATCTCTCCTCCGACTTTTTCGGATCATCTATCTCTATTTTGAGCCTCTCCGCCAACTTTTTGAGGCCGAGCTTCCTGCAAAGCGCCTTAAGCCCTTCGATATCGGGCTCTTTGGGCAGGAAGCTTTCGACCTCGACTGGCAAATCGGCCTCGAGTTTCGCCAAACCCCTGCTCTCCAATATGCGGTCGCGAAGGGGTTTTATTTTCTCTTTCAGAGAAGAAGGCAGCTCATCCAGATGCTCAAAGATGCCCTCGACGGAGCCGTATTCGCGCAACAGAGAAGACGCCCTCTTGTCCCCTATTCCCGGAACCCCGGGCACATTGTCCACCTTATCGCCCACCAAGGCCAGATAATCGACGAATGCTCGCGGGGGGAAGCCGTACTCTTCTGTGAAGGTTTCGGCATCGTAAACTTTAAAATCGCTCACCCCCTTTGACGGCCTGATGACCCGGATGCCTGGTGCCAAGACCTGCATTAGGTCTTTATCCGCCGTGAGGATCGAAGCCTCTACGCCAGAACTTGCTGCGCGCAAGGCGGCCGACGCTATGACGTCGTCTGCCTCGACCCCTTCTATTTCGAGCAGCGGCAGCCCCAAAAGCGCAACCAGCTCCTTTATCAAAGGGAGTTGAACCTTGAAGGCGTCAGGTGCCGGTTGGCGCCCTGCTTTGTATTCACGGTAGGCCTGATGTCTGAAAGTCTCACCCTTGGCATCGAACACTACGGCCACGTGCGTCGGTTTTTCATCGTTGAGAACCTTCAGGAGCATGTTCACGAAACCCAAAACGGCGTTCGTAGGTGTGCCGTCAGGAGCGTTCAGCTCCGGTAGGGCATAAAAAGCCCTGAAGGCCAAGGCATGGCCATCTACGAGCAATAGTTTTTGCTTGGCCAATTTTTCCCCTCCGTTCCTGGCAAACAAAGCCATCTTTGTATATAATCTCACAGAATGCCGGTCTGTAAAAGCCTTTTCGCCGACACCGCCAGGAACGAGATGAGAAATAGGAGGATAACACGATGACAGATGTGCGCGTCAGATTTGCCCCGAGCCCTACGGGCGCCCTTCACATAGGAGGTGCCCATACGGCTCTCTTCAACTGGCTCTGGGCCAAAAAACACGGCGGAAGCTTTGTGTTGAGAATAGAGGACACAGATAGGGAGCGATCCACGCAGGCCTACGAAGACACGATATATGCCGGATTACGATGGTTGGGGCTGGATTGGGACGAAGGACCGGATTGCGGAGGTCCTTACGGCCCCTATCGGCAATCTGAGAGGTTGAAGCTATATATTGAATGCGCCGAGGATTTAGTGTCGCGCGGTTTGGCCTATCGAGACGGAGCAGCGATCATATTCAAAATGCCCCAGGGAGAGACGATATCGTTCGAAGACGCCGTGTATGGAACGATAAGCGTCAAAAGCGAGACGCTAAAAGATCAAGTCTTGATAAAGAGCGATGGCACCCCCACCTACAACTACGCCGTAGTGATAGACGATCATCACATGGCCATAAATTGGGTCATAAGGGGAGAAGACCACATAGCCAACACGCCCAAGCAGATTTTGTTTTACAAGGCTTTCGGTTGGGAATTGCCGCACTTCGCCCACCTGCCCATGATACTCGGCAAAGACAAGAAAAAACTCTCTAAAAGACATGGCGCCACGAGTGTCCACGAGTACAAAGATATGGGGTACCTACCCGAGGCTGTCTTCAACTTCCTCGCCCTCCTCGGATGGTCGCCAGGCGGCGACAAGGAGATATTCACGAGGGATGAGGCGATTCGGCTCTTCGAGATTTCTCGCGTCGTGAAGAGGGCCGCCATCTTCGACATGGACAAACTCAACTACGTCAACCAGGAACATATAAAGATGATGGACCCCAAATCCCTTGTCGATGCGGTGCTGCCCTTCTGGAAAAAGCTCGGCCTTCCGGTCGAGCAATTCGACCGCTCCTATTTAGAGCGAGCCGTAAGCCTCCTCGAGGGCAGAGGGAGGACGCTCGTAGAGATCGCCGAATTTACGGATTATTTCTTCGATTTTGACAGCGTCACCAAACGCTACGACGGCAAGGAGTTGGCAGATAAAGCGGAGAGCCTTCGCCCCTTCTTCCGTGCCATTCTGGCGATAGAACCGTGGGAGGCGCCACAGATGGAAAACTTCGCACGCCATTGGTGCGAGGAAAGGGGAATGAAGCTGAAAGACGTGGCGATGCCGTTGCGGTTGGCCCTCACCGGAAGGAAGGTTAGCCCTGGGATCTTCGAGGTGGCCCAGCTACTCGGGTGCGACGAGGTAAAAAAGCGCCTATTTCATTACAGCCTAATCTGAAATTGGCGGAAGGAAGCCCTGACGTGGCCGGAGCTTCCTTCCGCCCTCAAAAAGCGCGCCATAGGCTCAAAAGCTTACGACGAGGCGGCTTCTGGCGCGGAGGTCTCCACTCTTTGCGCTTCAGATGGGATGCGCTCGACCTGCGGCACCTCTTCGGCTTTTTTGCCTGAATCGACCACCACTTGAGCTTTCCTGTCATACGATGAGATCAGGAACTCTTCCGTCATCCACAAGCACTGCACCGGGCATATCTCCGTGCACTGCGCGCAAAAACAGCAGCGATCCACATGCACCATAACCTTCTTCTCCTCAGGGATGTAGGTTATGGCGTTGGCCGGGCACACGCGCGTGCAAAGGCGACAGCCTATGCACTTTCCCTTGTCGTAGGCGATTTTGCCGCGAAAATGCTTCGGCACCTCTACGGGCGGATTGATCTGCACGCGTCCCTCGGCGGCTGCCTTCAACACCTCTCCCAAATTGTCGGGCATATGAGGCACCGGAAAGAGGTTGGTAAATGGCTTCTCGACAACTTGTTTTAAGATCTGCAAAGTCATGCGATTTAACACTGGCATTCCCTCCTCAATAGATCGCCACTTCAAGCGTAAGAAGCAGCATACCCGCCAGGGCCAAGCCGCCGACCTGAACCCAATAGAAGCGCGCGGCCTGCCAAATCTTGAACCTACCAAAGGCCGTCCGCACTGTCGTTACCCCTACAGTCTGGACGATGAACGTCTTGATCCAAAACCAGACGAAATCTATGACGAACAGCCCAACGCCGGAGAAGCCCATCGCCTTGCCCAAAGACCAGGGGAAGAAGAGCGCAACGACCACAGCGCACAACGCCAACGTTCTAACGGAGTAAGTGAGCTTAAGCAGCGCCAGGTTTCTCCCCGAATATTCAGAGATCAACCCCTCGAGGATCTCCGTCTTCGCCTCCGCTATGTCCATGGGGACCTTTCCCACTTCGGCCGGCACCACAGCCAACAATGCGAGCAACAGCGACAAGAGCCCAAGTGTCCCGATCCAGCCGACCGTATTCCAGAGAGAAAGGGAAGAAAAGGTCTCGAGGCTGAAAGCAGGGCCGGGAATCCCTCGACGATATACGAGCCAGGCCATCGTCGATATGACGAGGGCCAAAGGCAACTCATAGCTCATCATCAGCACCATTTCGCGCTGAGAGCCCACGTTCGCATAGGGAGAGCCGCTGGCAAAGCCGCCTACGACGAGGGCTACGGCAGAGAGGGCCAAGAGATACGTGATGAGGATCAAGTCCCCCTCACTTCCCAATATAGGAGGAAGTGCTCCCATCGGTATGTAGAGAAAGACCATGAGTGCAGTGACGAGGGCCATCCACGGAGCTCCATTAAAGGCCCACACCACCGCCCTGCGGGGCACTATGGACTCTTTGCCCAAGAGCTTCAATACGTCGTAAAAGGGCTGCAGGAGAGGAGGGCCGAACCTGCGCTGCATACGTGCGCTGATTATGCGATCGACGCCCTCGTAAAGCAGCGCAAGTAGCACCCCTAAACATAGAAGTGCACCGCCTGCGATCAGCTTGGCCACGAATATCAGGACGCTCATCGCCCCATCAACCTCCTCGTCTTCTCCCTTGAACGCTTCAAGAGCTCCTCCTTCGTCAAGACCTCCGACGAGCCGCTCTTTTTGTCCACCACAAGGGCCCTCTCCATACAGGATATGCATGGATCTATGCTGTTTACGATGAGAGGAGCATCTGCTATCTCCTGTCCCCTGAACATGATCGGCCATGAGACGATATTGGCATAGGTGGGAGCTCTCACTTTCCACCACGTGACGTTCTCGTCACCCTTTGTGAGTTTTATGACGTGCGCGTCATCGCCTCTGGGAGCTTCTATACTGCTCCAACCGACGCCGTCGGCGGCCTTCAAAAGGGCCAATAGTTTGGGCAGTTTCGGCTCCGCCATGAGTGGCCCTTTGGGCAAACCTAACAGCGCTTTTTCTATTATGTCGAGCGATTGATAGACCTCCAAGACTCGCACGAGGAAGCGGTCGAAGACGTCGCCGTAGACCTCGCCCATGTAGTCTTGCGGCACGATGGGCGTCACCTCTATATCGGCGTAAGCCTCATAGGGAGAAGACCAGCGCAGATCGACCCGGAGGCCGCTCGCCCTCGCCGTCGGCCCCACCGCGCAGTAGCGCACTGCATCCTCAGGCGGCAGAGTGCCCACATGCCTCATCCGCGCCTTCGTTATGGGGTCTTCTGTAGCCACCTCGTAAAAGGCCGCAAATTCCCTCCTGTAATAATCTATCAGGTCCTCAAGCGCCGCCGCCACTTCTGGCGTTATGTCGCGCCTTACGCCGCCTATGGTGCCTACGCCGTAATTGACACGGTTGCCGGACATGGCCTCGAGCACATCCATGACCTTTTCCCTGAGCAGCAACCCTAAGTTGAAGGCCGAATCGTAACCGAAGGTATAACAGGCTACGCCGGCCCACAAGATGTGGGAATGAACCCTCTCGAGCTCGAGCATGATCGTCCTTATGTACTGAGCTCGCTTGGGTACGGAGATCGATGCGGCGTCCTCCACGGCTCTGACGAAGCTTTCGATGTGGGCGAAGGAGCAGATCCCGCAAATACGTTCCGCCAGATATATGACCTGGATAGGGTTGCGCTCCCTAGCCATGAACTCTATCCCTCGATGGATGGCGCCCGGGCGAACCTTTATGTCTACTATCCTCTCCCCGTCCACCTCAAGCCATGTAGTTATAGGCTCCTTGAGGCCAACGTGAACGGGGCCTATCGGTATCTTATAGGTCTTAGCTTCTCCTACAGCCATTGTATGCCCTCCTAAGACAGCTCCCGTATCTGTTCCGGTTTTGGTCCAGCTTCATCGCGCCGCCAAGGCTTAACGCGCTCGTCCCAATCTTCGGGCAAAAATACGAGCGATTCGTCCGGCATGCCCATGAAGTTGATGCCGAGCATCTCCCGCATCTCCCGCTCGCTGTACTCTGCACCGGGGATGCGGTCCTGTATTGACGGCATGGCCAGATCGTCCTTCGGGAGGTAAACGCTCACAGCCACGCCCAGCCTCGAGCCCCTACCACTACCTTGAAATAAGCTAAAATGATAGTTTAAAAGCACAGCCTCCCCCTCGTCGTTCCCGGACATGACGTGAAAAAGGGGGAAGTCGAGCTCGAAGAGGATATCTAAGAGCTCGAGAAACTTGTCCTTTGGACAGCGAAGCCATAGATCGTGAAAACATACGGCATCGTTCGAACCGGCCTTCCGATCTTTTAGCTCCACAACTTCAACCGCATCTCCCAGCCGTTCTCTGATTGCGCTGACCACGGCTTCGGGAGCCATCGCCTTGTCCGTATATTCAGCCTTGCGCGACATCGACCACACCCGCCTCCTTGCCGTTGAGCGATTCCCTCAAAGCCTCGAGCTTCAGGACCGCCTTGGCTACACCCTCTATGATGGCCTCGGGCCTTGGCGGACAACCGTGGACATAGACGTCAACGGGAAGCACCTGGTCCACCGGCCCATCGAGGTTGTACGACTTGTAGAAGACGTCGCCGGAACAGCCGCAGTTGCCCACGACGATCACAACCTTGGGGTCCGGCATCTGATCGTAGATATGCTTCAACCTCTCCGTCATATACTTCGTAACGGGCCCAGTGACCAAGAGGGCATCTGCGTGCCTCGGCGAGCCCACGAGCTTCATGCCGAACCGCTCGATGTCATAGCGAGGGGTCAAGGTCGCCACGACCTCGATATCGCAGCCGTTACATGAACCGCTGTTGCACAAGAACACCCAAATAGATCTGGGCAGGATTTCCAACGTCTTCGTTAAATCCATCTTCAGCATCTCTTTCGCCTCCTACAGCACGATGAGCGCAGAAATAAGAGCGGTAGTCACGACGAGATAGCCCACGTAATCGCTGGCGATACCTGTGTGAAGGCTCAAAAGCAATTTGTAAAAGGGGGAAAGGGCCTCCGTGAAACCCCAGTAGGCCGAGCTGGCGGGCACCGCTATCTCGTCTCCATCTTTAGGGACGGGGTTGCCGCCGTAGAATATCTCGTCCTGGTACGTGCCCGCTTTATAGTCGCTTCTGCCGGCGGACCTGAAGTAAAAGACCAACGCGGCCGCCAAGGCGAAGAAGATGATCCAGGCATATACATTCCAATACCCGAAACCAGACTGCACAGTCCCCAACATCATCACAATCCACTCCCCATAACGGCCTCAATGTAACCCGCCTGATCGACCAAAGCCTGCGCTGCCGGGCCAACCAGCCTCGACAAAGACCATGTGGGCATAAAGCTCAGCCAGAGTATGGCCACCAGCAAAACCGTCATGCCCACGAGCATGCTCCTCGGAACCTCCCTCACCTCAGAAAAGCGCGCCCTCGCCGGACCCAGAAAGGCCGACTGAAAGACCTTAACGAAAGAAGCGAGGGTGAGGATCGACGTGACCAACGCCATCACCGTAAGGATGGGGTGCACGGCGAAGGAGGACTCGTACACCAAAAGCTTCGACACGAACCCGTTGACCGGAGGAAGCCCGGCTATAGCCGCAGCAGAAACAACGAACATGACCGTGGTATACGGCATATTCCTGGCCAACCCTCCCAACCGGTTCAGATCGAGCGTCCCAGACGCATAGAAAATAGATCCGGCGGTGAGGAAGAGCAGGCCCTTATACATGGCATGGTTGATTATGTGGAAAATGCCACCTTGCATCGCCGTGAAGCCGTATTCGCTCATGGCCTGAGGGTGCGCCAAGGCCAACAACCCAACTCCGACGCCCAAGAGCATGTAGCCCGTCTGAGAAACAGCGTGATAAGCCATGAGGCGCTTTACTTCCTTCTGTATGACGGCCATGACAACTGCGATAAACATGGAGAGGATCCCGAAGACTATTATGATCCACGCCACGGCAGGAGTATCGAGGGCTCGACCGTAGACGGAGAAGGAGATGCGGAACAGGCCGTAAAGGGAGGCCTGGCTCACGGAGACCAAGAAGCACGATATACCTGCCGGCGCCTGGGAATAAGCATCGGGAACCCACATGTGTAGCGGCACAGCGCCGCACTTCATGGCCAAAGCGGCTACGAAGAGCGCAAGTGCCACCTTTTCCGGCAATCCTAACTGCATGGATTTCGCTATGGCGGCCATGTTGAGCGCCCCATATCGCCCGTAGAGAATGCCCACCCCTATCAAAACCATGAGAGCCGCTATAGTGGACAGCAGCATGTACTTGAAGCTGGCTTCGATGGCCTCAGGAGTATTGCGCCAAAAGGCGATGAGGCCATAAGAAGCTACAGAAGCGATCTCCAAGAAGACGAAAAAGTTGAAGAGGTCGCCAGTAGTCTCCATGCCGAGCATCCCAGCTGTGAGGAGGAAATAGAGGGCGACGAACTTCTCTCCGCCGGTCGTGCGATCCAAAAACCTTAGGGAGAAGATTGCCCCCGCAAAGGAAACGATGGACCCTGAAAGGGCCATAAAGGCGCTGAAGGCGTCCACTTCCATTATGATGCGGATGGGAAGTCTCATACCGGATGGGAGCGTGAGGTGCCAGTTTTCGCCCCCCATTACGTAGACCACAATCCCTTCCGCCCCCACTCGTCGCCAAAGCAGAAAGGCTATGACAGTCGTAGCGGCGATCATAACCGTAAACCAGACGTCCCGCAGGCGACGATTGGCGAAAGCGGGCGCCGCAAAGGCCCCCAAGAGCGGTACAGCTATGAGCAACGCCGGTAGATGGATTTGCCAGTTCATCCTCGCAGCCTCCTTATCTCGCGGACGTCAAGGGTACCGTAATAGCGATAGAGCAACATGATGAGGGAAAGCATCAGCGCTGTCGTCGCCACACCTATGACGATGGCTGTAAGCGTCAGCGCCTGCGGCGTAGGCAACACCATCCTTTTAACTTCGCCCGCCAGGGTATAGACCGGGATGGACCCGCCCGTCCTATAGCCCAAGACTATGAGGAACAGGTTTGTGGCTGCCTCGACCATGGATACGCCTATCGCTATCTTGATGAGGTTTTTGTCGAAGAGGATTAAAGCCATACCTATGGCGAAGAGCAATCCAACCACGACGAAAGGAAGGTTACCTGTCATGGCTCTCCTCCTCCCTATCGAGCTCCAGGCGAATTCCCTTGAACATGTAAACGATTATGAGCGACAACCCCGCAACTACCTCCAATCCGACGGCCAAATTCATCAACGCTATGGTGCCCGAGCTGTTCAGCACCCCAGTATTGCTGCCGAGAGGAACGACTGAGCCGAAGAGTCCTCCCTTTTTCGCCAAAAAGTTGTAGAAGAAGGTGGTCGATATACCGAAAAGCCCTGCCCCCAAGAATATCAAAAGCCCGGTGCTCTCCACAGCGCTGAATAATCCCTCTTTGACCCAACCGAGAAGCCTCTTTCCCCCATGGGCGACCAACAAGAAGGCTATAAAAGTGGCAACCACAGCTCCACCCTGAAAACCTCCTCCCGGGGAGAGGTGCCCGTGAACTATAATGTAGGCGCCGAAGATCACCATAAACCAGGCGAAGACATTGCAAACCGTCCTAACTATTAAGGAAAGGGGATTCATCGCTCGTGACCTCCCTTCCTAAAAAGCGCCACCACAGACGTGACAGCCGTAAACAAAACCGCGGCTTCGCCCAACGTATCAAAACCTCTATAATCGAAGACTATAGAAGTGACCACGTTGTTGACCGCCCTCTCTTCCTGAGCGCGCTCCAGGAAATAGTCATCCATAGCAGGTTCCACGGGCTCACCGAAGGGGTGGATATCCTGAAGTGCTCCGAAGAATAGTCCGCACATCACCATGAGCCCCAATAGATAAAAGATTCGCCATCCTCTCATGCGCTTCACCTCCTGGTGCGCTTGCATGCCCGCAGGGCGATCATGTATATAGCCGTAGAGAGGCCAGCCCCTATTCCAGCCTCGGCTATAGCCACGTCTGGGGCCTGCAGAATATAGAACTCCAACGAGATCATGAGGCTCATGATCGCAAGCGAAATCACGGCCGCCAATAGATCTCTGAACCACGCCGCAAAAAAGGCCGACACCACTATGAGGACCAGCACAGCTGTATGCACCACGTCAGCCATTAGCGACACCGCCCTTTCTTTCTCTCTCGGCCAGGCGATCCACCACGGCCATGGCAGGTTTGACCCCGCTCCTGTGAGCTGCCCTGGCTATGGCGTGACCGCCAGTGGCATTTGTAATCAAAATCGCCAAAACCGCAATCACCACGTGGATGAAGAGCGCCAAGAAACGCCCATCCCCCGTACTTCCGTACTTGTAGAGGGAATAGACCACTACGGCCGCCGACGTGAATATGGAGCCGAAGGTCGTGCATTTGGTCGTGCCGTGGAGGCGGGTGTATACGTCTGGAAACCGATACAACGCAACTGTAGCAAGACAATTAAACGCAAGCCCTATGAAAAGGCAAACGGCTAACAAGAGGAACGCGATCGCATACATTTCTAAAGCCCCCCCTCCAAATAGCGCGCGATAAAGATCGTCCCCACAAAAGACAAAGCCGCATAGACTATAGCCACATCAACCATAACTACCGAATCGTAGACGGCCGCCAAAAGGACCATCAGGGCCACAACTAAGGTATTAAGGGCATCAAGCGCCACTACTCTATCCGGATTTGTGGGGCCGGCTATCGCGCGGCCTACCATCAAAACCGCCGCTATACCCAACACAGCGCTGCCAAAGAGGAGCAACGATGTCATTCCGCAATCCTCCTCGCCCATTCCTCAAATGGGCCATACAATTCCGACCCAGCGGGGGTCTCGTTTGTCACATTGATCCAATGGATATAAAGCGCTCGCTCCTCCTCGTCGACATCGACGGTGAGGGTGCCAGGGGTGAGCGTTATGGAGTTGGCGAGCAAAGTCGTGGAAATATCGTTAGTGAGCCCGATGTTGACCTTCACTATGCCAGGTCTGATCTTCCCTGTAATGACCCTCAATGCGACATCGATGTTGGCCTTGGCCATGGCCACGAGGAACGGACCAAACAAATAGACGACGAAGCGAACCCACCTATCTGGCCGCAGCGCCGTTAAGCGCATGACGTAAGGACTCCAGCTCTTTGCGGCGACGGCCATTATCGTCGCAAGAGCTAACGCTATTACGACCTCGGACAACGGTATCCCTCCGCCGCTCCAGACGAGCAAAAGGTAAGTGACGGCGGAAAGGATGAAGATTACCAAGCGAACCACCTCCTCAAACGTATGCAATATCCTTTACACCCAATATGCCCAAAATCATTATAACAATAGTTATAGATCTTACAAGTTACAAGCCAGCAGAAGATTCCCTCATACCTGAGCCGTCCAAAGCCTTCCGACCGCCTCTTTCGTCTTCTGAACAAAAGGCTTTCTCGCTCGCTCCTCCAGCGTAAATTCTCTACACTGAGTCAGGTCGTCCATGAAATCTTGCTCCAGCCGAGAGGCGACTTCCTTATTATATATAAAGGCTTGAATTTCAAAGTTTATCTCAAAGCTCCTCAAATCCAGATTGGTCGTGCCCACCGACGCAGCCTTCCCATCGACGATGACAACTTTTGAGTGAATAAACCCGTTGTTGTAACTGAATATGCGCACGCCTGCAGCCAAGAGGTCGTCGATATTGGCCTGGGAAGCCCAAAACACAAAAATATGGTCGGCTAAACCGGGCACAATTATGCGCACATCGAGGCCGCTCAGGGAAGCCACTTTGAGGGCGGTCTTTATGCTTTCGCCCGGAACCAGGTAGGGCGTCGTGATCCATATGCGCTCGGTCGCCGAAGCGATCAAGGAAAAATAACCGACCATGACAGGGCTCAAATCCAGGTCCGGACCGCTGTTTACGATCTGAACGGGAGTCCACAAGCTGGGTCCTCCCATCTGTGGAAAGAGGTCAGGTTCATCCAGGTCCTGGCCGCTACAGAATCGCCAATCGCTCAAAAAGACATCTTGTAGTTTGTGAACGGCTTCCCCTTCTATCTTCAAATGCGTATCCCGCCAAAAACCGAAGCGACGATCTCGGCTCAAGTATTTGTCGCCTATATTGAGCCCTCCCATGAAGCCTACCTTGCCATCTATGACGATGATTTTGCGATGGTTCCTGTGGTTCAGCTTGCGGCGCAGCATCGGCAAAGAAATGGGAGCGAAGGGATACACCTCTACCCCAGCGCTTTTTAGCGATTCTATGTAATCCTTCCCTATATTCCAGCTGCCGACGCTATCATATATGAGCCTCACCCTCAATCCCTCTTTGGCTTTCCTTTCGAGGATCCCCCTTATTTCGTTGCCTATGCCATCGTTTGCTATGGAAAAATATTCCATATGGATGAAGCGTTCGGCCTCGGAGAGCGAGTTCTTTATGGCCGAGAATGTGGCATCGCCATTGGTGAGGACCTCCAAGGCATTCCTAAACGTGAGTGGCGCCATTGATGTCTTCAAAAGCGAAATGACGGTCTTCCAGGGGAACACGGAGGCCGCCATCGACTCTAAGGCCCTTAGCTCGTCCTCCGCCCAGCGCTCCATGATCGCGCTCTTCTTATGCTTCAACTCTCTAAAGGCAGCCCTTTTGTTCAAGTTCGGGCCAAAGAGAAAATACAAGACGAAGCCGACCACAGGCAGAAACAGGAGGATGAGCATCCACGCTATCGTCCTGTCGGGGTTCTTGTTTTCGAAAAAAATCACGACGGCGGCAAAGACGGCATATAGCGTTAGAAAGAGGCCGGCATATGGACCGATCGCACTGAAAAAGGCAAAAATCCCGTCTGTGGAGCCGGCCTGCCCCGATTCTCCGAGCCGCAACCCACAGTAAGCGCTCACGATATAAAGGGCAAAAAGCGCCACCGCCAAAAGGGGCAAAAGGATGGAAGATTCCTCGAATATCCGCTCCTTTAGGGCTTTCAATGCCTCTTTCAGCCGCACAAGATTAACCTTCGACGACCTTTACCACCACCTTCCTCGCCCTTCCGCCGTCGAACTCGCACAAAAACACCCCCTGCCATCTGCCCAAGAGCAACTTGCCCTCTTCCACGAAGATGGTCAAGGAGTTTCCCAACAGGCTCGACTTTATGTGGGCTGCGGCGTTCCCCTCCTGATGCCGATAATCAAAGTCCCACGGTATAAGCCTGTCGAGGGACTCGGCGATATCGATCGCCACGCTGGGGTCTGCGTTTTCGTTTATCACGAGGGCAGCTGTAGTATGGGGCAAAAAGAGGTGGCAGAGGCCGCTCTGCACGCCCGAACGCTTTACGGCTTCTGCCACCTCTGCCGTAATATCCACCAGCTCCGTCCTCTTTTGCGTCCTTATATTTATCGTTTGGAGCAAAGATCTTCGCCCTCGCACTTCGTCAATCGGTAGCGATCATCACGTTGGAAGCCTTTATGACGGCGTAGACTTCCTTTCCCTCGGCCAGGCCGAGGTTTTCCGCCGACGTCTTCGTGATGATGGAGACGACTTCGAGTCCACCCGGGAGCTCCAAAGTCACCTCGGAATTCACCGCTCCATGGATAACCTTTTTGACCTTGCCCTTTAGCACGTTCCTCGCGCTGATCTTCATCGGGCTCGCACCTCCTTCATTGATATTTACTCCAATTATACAATGTCGCTCTTCTGAAACACATTTAAATCAGCCATTTCGAACTTGACCGAGTGACTTTCCTCACTCCGCCCAGGCATATCTTTAATCTCCAATATCCGGTCGACCCTGAAGGTCCTTTCCTCGTTTCGCTGCGCACAAAAGGCCCGCATCCCTAAATATCTTTTGCCCCTATACTCCATCTCGCCCACCTCTTTGGGCCAGATGACCCTCTTGGTCTTCTCGTCGCTGGGCTTGAGATAGACCATCTCCAGAGGCGCCTTCTTCAGGATGGCCTCCTCAATGAGCTTGACCTTTTCCTTGACGGGGAGGGCTTCTTCGGCCTTCTTATACTGATACCTGGTCAGGAATTTTACCACTTGCCAGTCCATCCAAATATGCTTCTTGAGGATAGGTTTTTTGAGGACGAGCCCTTCAAAGGATGTGCAGCGACTCAGCGCCACGTAGACTTGGCCATGGGCGAAGGCGCCTCTTCCTATATCTATAATGACTTTGTCGAAGGATTTCCCCTGACTCTTGTGGATGGTCACCGCCCAAGCCAGCATCAAGGGATATTGAGTGAACTTCCCGATGGCTTCCGATTTCAACTTGTCGTCTTCCGAGAAAAAGCGGAAGATCTCCCACGTGTTGGGCGTCACTTCCACTTCTTCGCCATCGGCGAGCTCTACGACAATGACCGCCTCTTCGCCAGGATATTGGACTATATCCGTGATCCTCCCTACGCTGCCGTTGACCCATCTGCCCATAGAATCGTTGTTGAGCATCATGACCTGAGCTCCCACCTTGAGCTGTAGCTCGATCGCCGTGGGCAGGTAATCGTCGCCAAACTCTCCCTCTATAAAACCTGTAAAGCTATACATAGGACCTTTCAGCTTCGACAGCTGGCGCCTATTGATCTCTTCGGCCTGCCTATTGGTAGTGGTCAGATGGATGTAAAATTCGTCAGGCGGAGGCTCAAACTCGGGCATGACCCTGCCGTTGAGGAGCTCTATCTCCTCTTCAGAGACGGATTTGTTCCGGATGGCGTTGAGCAGATCTATGAAGCGCTGGTCGTGCTGGCGGTAGATCTTATCCAGCTCCACGAAGGCCATATCGATGGACTCGAAGACATGGGCGCTGTAAAAATAGGGGCTTTCGTAGAGCGAACCAAAGGCTGCCCTTTCGTTACCGGTGACCACCGGGGGAAGCTGGTAGAGGTCGCCGATGAAAATCATCTGGATTCCCCCGAAGGGGAGGCCTTTTCGAGGGCCGTTCAACCTCAGGAACTTATCCACGCAGTCGAGCAGGTCGGCCCTCACCATGGAGATCTCGTCTATGACGATAGCGTCGATGTTCCTATACACGTTACCCCTATCGCTGGAGGGAGGGATCTTCTTTATGCGCTCCACTGTGACGTTCGGCTTGAAGCCAAAAAAGGAGTGGATGGTCTGCCCGCGGACGTTCAAGGCGGCCACGCCGGTAGGAGCCAATACCACTATCCTCTTTGCGGTTGTAGCGCAAAAATATCTCAACAGCGTGGATTTGCCCGTGCCAGCCCGCCCCGTGATGAAGACGTTATTGTCGGTTTTTTCCATCAACTCCAAGGCTCTCCGGAAACCTTCATTCAGCTCTATTTCCGTCATTCTATCTTCTCACCTTCATTCGTCTCTGCCCGTCTTCGGATACAGGCATTGCGCACACCGTTCTCCGAAAGCATTCATCGAGTATATTCATTATAATGGAGCAAACATAAAAAGGGGGGGTCTCGCTTCGATGGGCGTCAAAGCCTTTTTAAACGGTCACATTTACATCTCTTTCTGTCCGAAGAAAGAGGCAGGCGGCCTCTTGGTCGCCGAAGGCAGAGTGCTCTCGGCGGGCAGGGAGGATCAGGTCAAGGATCTCGCCGAAAGGCTTGGGGCTGAAGTTATAGACTTAAAGGGAAGGACGCTCCTTCCGGGCTTTATAGATTCTCACGCCCATCTCGACGAAGTTGGGCTCTCCCTCCGCTCTCTCGACTTGAGAGGCACGAAGAGTCTCGAGGAGCTCAAGGGAAAACTCGACACCTTCGCACGCAATGACGAATCGCCGTGGATATTGGGATACGGATGGGACCAGGAGCTATTCGAAGAGCACAGGTGGCCCACGAGATACGATCTAGATGCCGTAGAGAAGAAGCGGCCTGTCATGCTGTCCAGAGTATGCCTCCATGCGGCAGTCATCAACACGCCGGCCTTAAAAGAGTTAGGATTAGACCCTTCCTCGCCAAATGTCTT
>LGFQ01000005.1 GCA_001508935.1 Synergistales bacterium 54_24 | reverse complement strand
GGCAAGGAGATAGGCAAAATAGAAGCCAAACGCTCGACATTGATAAGGCAGCTCAAGCGCAAATTCGGCCTCACCCTCGCAGAGGAAGAGAAGTTGCGCTCCGTTACGGACGAAGCCAAGCTCGAAGCTGCGCTGGATGCGATTTTAGATGCAAAAGACAAGTCCTGAGGTTTTAAGAGCACTGGAGTGAGGAAGGTCGCACATGCGTTAATTGAGCTTCAGCGCCGTCAGTCCCAAATGAGGTTCAAGTACGAGAAAGAGAAAGGAGAGCGCCGTTGTCAGGCACAGCGAAGGACGAAAACGCAAAAAGTAAAGACCCGACCCCAAGGGTGTTGGTGTTAGATGTAGGGAATACGAACACTGTCATAGGCGTTTATAAGGACGACAGACTACTTGGGCACTGGAGGCTTATATCGGAGCGGCACACCGCAGACGAACTGGGCATATACTTGACGAATCTCTTAAAGACGGTGGATATTCATCTAAACTCCTTTGACGGGGCAATCCTTTCCAGCGTTGTGCCCTCCCTCGATATTCCATGGAGGGATGGGGTGAAGCGCTACCTCGGCGTGGAGTGTATGACAGTATCGACGGATTTAGACCTGGGCATAGAGGTGCTCTACGGAGCGCCGAAAGAGGTTGGAGCGGACCGCCTGGTCAACGCGGTGGCCGGTGTGGCGCGTTACGGCTCTCCGCTCATCATCGTCGACTTTGGCACAGCCATTACGCTCGATTACGTAGGGCCTGGAGGAAAATATATGGGAGGGGCGATCGCTCCTGGACTCGAGGTGAGCATGGAGGCTCTCTTCGGTCGCACGGCCAAGTTGCCGCGCATAGCTTTGGATGCCCCGCCGCCGAGCGTCGTGGGAAAAAACACGGTGGATTCCATAAAATCGGGCATACTTTTTGGCTATGCGGGACTGGTGGACGCGCTCGTAGAGCGCGTTTGGTACGAGTGCGGAGGCCAGGCTAAAGTTATAGGCACGGGTGGCCACGCGCATCTGATCGCTGCGCATTCGAAGTATATGAAAACGGTAGAGCCATGGCTCACTCTGGAGGGCTTAAAACTCATATACGAAAGAAACACTTCCAGGCGTTAATGGCGTCCTAAGGCATCCGTAACATCCAAAAAGAAAGAGCTCAAGCCTTCAGGCTTTAGCGGCATTGCGTCCCGATTGCGCGCTATGGCTGTGGAAGATTGCCCTTGCGCGCAATGGCGCGCGACATAAAATGCGGTAAAATATCGGCTATACGGGTGCAAAAGTTTGTCAAAGTCTCTCGGGCTCGCTTAGACAAGCTCTATAGCGGACAAGCCCAATATTTTATAGCGCCCATCACTTCGCCGCTGATATGCGCTGTGCTTTTATATAAAGCTTCGCCTACAGCGTGGTTCGCATCAAAAGTTACAGAGAGGGGTAATCGCGATGGCACCTCACGATGAGGTTCAGCTCAACTCCGAAGCGCCGGAAGAGGAAATTTACAGACAGAGATTGGAAAAGCTCGAACGTCTGAGAAAAGAGGAGGGCTATGACCCCTTTCGCATCGAGCGCTGGACGAGGGAGCATCCTCTGTCTTATGTGGTAGAACACTATTCTCATCTCGCTCCTGACGAGCATGCCGACTCCTTCGTCGTCACGGCAGGCAGGATCATGACGATCAGGAGGCACGGCAGAGCTTCTTTTGCCGATTTAGAAGACGAGACATCTCGTCTGCAACTTTATTTCCAGGTGGATGCCCTCGGAGAGGCATCGTATGACTTTTTTAAGAAATGGGTTGACCCAGGAGACTTAGTAGGCATAAAGGGGCACCCTTTCAGGACGCGCAGGGGAGAGCTTTCCATACATGTCGTGGAATTTAAGCTTCTCTCTAAGGCGTTGCGGCCGCTTCCGGAGAAGTGGCATGGCCTCAAAGACACGGAGGTCCGCTATCGCCGGCGTTATCTCGACCTGTTGGCGAACCCTGAGGTGCGGGAAGTCTTCAGGAAGAGGGCGCTTATAATTGAGGCCGTGCGCGAATGTATGAGGCGCCACGATACCGTTGAAGTGGAAACCCCTGTCCTTTCTCCCATAGCGGGGGGTGCAACTGCCAGGCCCTTCATAACCTACCATAACGCCCTCGGCATGAACCTATATCTGCGCATTGCCACAGAGCTTTACTTGAAGCGCCTGATAGTGGGCATGATGGGCCGCGTCTTCGAAATAGGCAAGAACTTTCGTAACGAGGGCGTGGACTCCATGCACAACCCCGAGTTCACGGCGATGGAAGTTTACTGGGCATATGCCGACTACAAAGACATGATGGACCTCACAGAGGAGATCGTTGTAGCTTGCGCCGACGCCGTGGGCGGCAGGCGCGTCGTCTATCAAGGGCAGGAGATAAACTTTGAGCCTCCCTTTAGGCGTGCCACCATGGCGGAGCTCGTAAAAGAGCATGCCGGCGTGGATTTTTCCCAGATCGGAAGCGACGAAGAGGCCCGTGAGATCGCCCAGCGACTTGGGGTCGAGGTGGAGGCAAGCGATAGCAAATACTCGATCCTCGCGGAATTGTTCGAGGAGTTTGTGGAAGAAAAGCTCCTGCAGCCTACGTTCGTGTTCAAATACCCGGTAGAAGTGTCGCCTTTGGCGAAAAGGGATCCTGAAGACCCAAATTTCACCAACCGCTTTGAACTTTTCATATGTGGCGCTGAGGTGGCAAACGCATATAGTGAGCTGAATGACCCCATCGACCAAAAAGAGCGTTTCCTTGAACAGCAAAGGAAGCGCCAGGCAGGCGATGAGGAAGCTCACCCGTACGACGAGGATTTTGTGATGGCGCTGGAATACGGTATGCCCCCCACGGGCGGGCTCGGCATCGGAATAGACAGGCTCGTCATGTTTCTCACCGACTCGCGCTCTATTCGCGATGTCATGCTCTTCCCCACGATGCGGCCAAAAGGATAATGGCAGATGGATAAAGCAGCAGCGGCAAGGCGCATAGAGGAACTTAAAAAGGAAATAGCTCGCCACGATTACCTTTACTATGTGCTCGATTCGCCCGAAATAAGCGATGAAGAATACGATGCGCTTATGCGCGAGCTGCGCGCGCTTGAAGAGGCCCATCCAGATCTGCGCACGCCCGATTCCCCCACGCAGCGCGTCGGGGGCATGCCCGTGGACGAGTTTGAACATGTTGTTCACGAGGTGCCGATGCTGAGCTTGGACAACGTCTTTGATTTGGGCGAGCTCAAGGCCTTTTGTGACCGCACAAATCGCGCCTTAGGGGAAGAAGTCTCATATACTGCCGAGCTCAAGATAGATGGCGTCGCCGTCTCTCTCATTTACGAAGACGGCATCTTCGTCCGCGGATCCACCAGAGGAGATGGAAGGGTGGGCGAGGATGTGACGGCCAACCTCCGTACCGTAAAAAGTATGCCGCTGCGCTTGATGAAGCCCGTTTCTGGGCGCCTGGAAGTGCGCGGCGAGGTTTACATGCAAAAGAAAGACTTCGCCGAACTGAACGCCCAGCGCGAGGAGGAAGGCGAGCCCCTCTTTGCCAATCCGAGGAATGCCGCCGCCGGTAGCCTCAGGCAACTCGATCCCTCGATAACGGCGAAAAGACGCCTGCGCATCTTCGTTTACCAGGTGGTGAATGCCGTGCAACGCGGCTTGAGATCTCAATACGAGGTGCTTCAGTGGCTAAAGGGTTTGGGTTTCCCTATCCAGGGCACAGAGAAGTTACGCAGCAGCTTTGACGAGCTGACGAGCTATATAGACGAATGGAGGGAGAAGCGCTTTACTCTGCCTTATGTAACGGACGGCGTGGTGGTCAAGGTCGATGACCTGGCCAAACAGGAAATCTTGGGGGCTACGGCCAAAGCCCCGCGCTGGGCGGTGGCCTTCAAATATCCGGCCGAGGAGAAGAGAACGAGGGTGAAGGGTATAGAAATCTCTGTCGGCCGCACGGGGGTGCTGACGCCCGTTGCTATCCTCGAGCCCGTACAGCTTTCGGGGACGATAGTCCAGCGCGCATCTCTCCACAACGAGGATGAGATACGTCGCAAGGACGTCAGGGTGGGCGATTATGTATGGGTCAGGAAGGCTGGGGAGATAATCCCTGAAGTTGTGCGCGTGGATAAAGAAGCTCGGAAAGAGGAGCTGCCCGTCTTTGAGATGCCCAAAGAGTGCCCGGCGTGCGGTTCTTCGGTGGTGCGCCTTCCCGGTGAGGCCGCCCACCGCTGTCTCAATCGCTCATGCCCCGCGCAAATAAAGGAAGGCTTGAGACATTTCGCCTCACGAGGCGGCATGGACATTCAAGGCCTCGGTGAGAAGTTGATAGACCAGTTGGTGGAAAAGGGCCTCGTCCGCGATATAGCCGACCTGTATACGCTTTCGGAAGAAGAGCTGGCTTCATTGGAGCGAATGGGGAAGAGATCGGCGCAGAACCTGATTCGAGCGCTAGGGGCATCGAAAAACCGCCCCTTGGCTAATCTCATCTATGCCTTGGGCATACGCTACGTCGGCTCTCGCGTCGCCGAGCTTTTGGCCGAGAATTTTGAAAGCCTTGAGCGCCTTATGGAGGCTACTGAGGAGGAGATCTTGCAGATAGAGGGGATTGGCCCTCGGATAGCCTCCTCTGTGGTAAGTTTTTTCCGCGATGAGGCCAATAGAAGGACTATAGAGCGCCTCATCGCGCTCGGCGTTAAAACGCGTTTGGAACGTCCTGCGCTCGAAAAGGATGTATGGCGGGGCTTGCGTTTCGTCTTTAGCGGTGAACTCGAGCGCGCCACAAGGCTCGAGGCGGAAAACGTTGTGAAAAGCCTCGGAGGACAGGTCTCTTCTGACGTAAGTCGCAAGACCTCTTATGTGGTCGTAGGGAAAAACCCTGGTAGCAAATTAGAGCGCGCTGTCAATTTGGGCGTTAAAACTATAGATGAAGATTCGTTCTGGCACATGGTCGAGGAAGCCAAGGAGGGGTAAAAATGGCAATATCTGAGGCAGATGTCCGCCGCGTCGCCCTTCTCGCCCGCCTGGAGGTCACAGACGAGGAGGCAAGATCGCTTGCAGAGCACTTTGGCAAGATTTTGGAGCACTTTCATCGCCTTCAAGAGTTAGAATTGAGCGAGGTCGATCCCTTTTCCCTTGAGGGACCGGGCACGCCTTGGAGGAGCGACGAGGCCAAACCCTGGGGTGGGCGTGACGAGATCTTGTCTGAGGCGCCACGGCGCGAGGGAGATTTCTTCGTCGTCCCGCGCATCGTAGAGGAGGAATGACGGATGGAATTGTGGAAACTTCCTGCCTGGAAGATAGCGGAGGAGGTGAGGCGCGGAAACCTATCCGCATCGCAGGTGGTGGAATCGCACATCAGACGTATGGAAAGCCTCGAGCCTTCGCTTAACGCCATGATCACCCCTATGCCGGAGGAGGCCAGAAGGAGGGCATTAGCCGTAGATGAGGCTCTATCCAAAGGAACCGACCTCCCCTTAGCCGGCGTGCCCGTCGCAGTGAAAGACCTCCTCTGCACAGAGGGGATCCGCACGACGTGCGGCAGCCGCGTCTTGGGAGAGTGGAAATCCCCTTACACCGCTTCTGCCGTGCGCTATCTGGAGGAAAACGGAGCGATTGTGATAGGTAAAACTAATATGGACGAGTTTGCCATGGGAAGTTCCACGGAGCAGTCGGCCTTCGGCGCTACGTCGAACCCCTGGGATCTTTCGCGCGTCCCCGGCGGCAGCTCCGGCGGGAGCGCGGCGGCGGTAGCTGCCGGCTATGCTCCTATAGCGCTCGGAAGCGACACGGGCGGCTCGATTAGGCAACCGGCTGCGCTCTGCGGCGTTTATGGCCTGAAGCCTACATATGGCCTGGTGAGCCGCTGGGGCCTCATAGCGTATGCCTCGTCATTAGATCAAGTAGGGCCGTTTTCGAGAGACCTTGTGGACTTAGCGCTCGTCCTTGAGGTGATTTCTGCTTACGATCCGCTGGATTCCACGTGTGTGCCGGGGAGTCGTCCTCGCTATCGCGATGCCCTGAAGGCGCACGACCTAAAGGGACAACGCATAGGTTTTCTGAAAGGATACCAAGATTTCGATATGGATGACGAGGTGAAAGAAAAGTTAGCTTTTGCTTTGAGGATATGTCAAGAGGGCGGAGCTGAGATGATGGAGGTCTCTTTGCCCGTCTCTACCGGATACGGCCTTCCTTGTTACTATATAGTTGCGCCTGCCGAGGCGAGCTCAAACCTTGCTCGCTATGACGGCGTCCAGTACGGCTTGAGCGAAGAAGGAAAGAGCATTCTCGAGCTTTATCTTAAAACCAGAGGCAAGGGTTTCGGAAACGAGGTGAAGCGGAGGATTTTGGTCGGGACTTATGTGTTGAGTTCGGGCTATTACGATGCCTACTACCTCGTGGCTCAAAAGGTTCGGCGCCTGATAGCGGACGAGTTCGCCAGGGCTTTCTCGGCCGTCGATGCCCTGATTATGCCGGCATCTCCCACGGTCGCTTTTAAAAAAGGAGAGAAACTCGACGATCCGATCCAGATGTATATGTCAGATCTCTTCACATTGCCCGTAAACCTGGCAGGGCTACCGGCTGTTTCGATGAACGTCGGTTACAGCAAGGCCGGGCTTCCCGTGGGCGTTCAGGTCGTGGCTCCAAAATGGGGGGAGATGGAGATTTTGAAGGTGGCCTCCGTTTTGACCGATGCCGTCGGCTCGCCGAAGGTGGCTATGGGAGGTGAGGGTTGATGCCGCTTTCTTTTACGCCTGTCATAGGGCTTGAGATCCATGTGCAGCTCGCGACCGTTTCTAAGCTCTTTTGCAGCTGTTCTACAGATTACATCGGGCAAAAGCCCAACACCAATGTCTGCCCTGTCTGTTTGGGCCTTCCGGGGACGCTTCCGGTCCTAAACGGGCGCGCTGTGGAGTTCGCCACGAAGACTGCCCTTGCCTTGAATTGTCGCGTCCGGAACAGGACGCGCTTTCACAGGAAGAATTACTTCTATCCTGACCTACCCAAAGCTTACCAGATAAGCCAATACGACCTTCCGCTGGCGGTGGGCGGCTATGTGGAGTTGACCGAGGCGGACGGGTCCAAGCGGAGGATTGGCATACAGCGCCTTCATCTGGAAGAGGACACCGGCAAGCTCGTTCACATCGCAAGTGACGGCCGCCTGAGTGGGGCGCTTTACTCCCTCGTCGATTACAACAGAGCCGGCATACCGCTGATGGAAATCGTTTCGGCCCCAGATATCACATCTCCGGCTCAGGCGAAGGAATACGTGGCGCGGCTTCGCCAGCTCGTGCGGTATCTCGGCGTCTCGGACGGAGATATGGAATCCGGCTCGCTGAGGGTCGATGCCAATATATCGGTCAAAGTTTCGGACGGCCGATGGGGAAAGAAGTCGGAGATCAAGAATATGAACTCTCTGAGGGCCATAGAAAGGGCCTTGGAGTACGAAATAGAGCGCCAAAGCAGTATGTTGGCCAGGGGCGAGGAAGTGGAGCAGGAGACGCGCCATTGGGATGATGCCGCCGGCGTGACTCGTTCGAGCCGCAGCAAGGAAGAGGCTCACGATTATAGGTATTTCCCCGAGCCGGATCTTTTACCCCTCGTATTGGAGGAGGGGTTTTTAGAAGAGATCGCCGAATCGATGCCCGAGCTGCCGTGGGAAGTGTTCAAGCGCTTTGAAGAAGTCTACGGCATCGAGCCTGAAGACGCGGCGCTTCTTTCGGAACGTCGCGATGTGGCAGCATATTTCGAAGCCTGCGTGAAGGCTGGAGCATCTCCAGATAAGGCAGCCAACTGGATTAAGACGGAGCTCTTTCGCGTCATGAACGAGTGCAAGTGTTCGGCCGATGACTTTCCCGTGAGGCCAGAGGCGCTGACCGAGCTCCTCAGGAAAGTGGAGCAGGGAGATCTATCCGCCACGGCGGCTAAGGACGTTTTTGGCCTTATGGCGGGCCAAGGCCTTAGGCTCGACGAGGCGATAAAAGCCGCGGGAGTGTCCGTGGGCAAGGTGTCGGGCGGTGCCCTAAAAGATATAATAGATGAGGTATTGCGCGAGAACGCGGAAGTGATCGAAGATATCAAATCTGGCCGCGACAAGAAAGGTAAAAAGGTGAAATTCCTGCAGGGATTGGTCATGCGTCGCACCAAGGGGCAGGCGGATCCGCAGGAGGTTTCAGAGCTCTTAGACGAATCGCTTAACAATTGAGAGAACTGCACAATTCGGAGGGGGTATGGCTATGGGGACACGCAGGCCCGAAGGGATCAGGGTTGTAGCTCTGGCTGGACACGGAGGGTCAGGGAAAACTGCGCTCACGGAGGCGTTGCTCTTCGATACGGGTGCCATCTCGCGCATGGGGCGCACAGAGGATGGAAACACCGTGACGGATTTTGATCCAGAAGAGAAGAAACGCCAGATATCCATAAATACCTCTGTGGCTACGCTTTACCACAAAGATAAGACGATATTTGTTCTCGACACGCCCGGTTATGCCGATTTCGTCGGAGATCTGAGATCGAGTATGCGCGCCTGCGATGCGGCTGTAGTGCTCGTGAGCGCCGTTGACGGCGTCGAAGTGCAGACCGAAAGGGCATGGAACTTCACCGAGGACTTTGGCATAGCGACTGTCTTTTATGTCAGCAAGATGGACAGGGATAACGCCTCCTTTGAGAGGACGTTAGGCGAGATCCGCCAATATCTGAGCGACAAGATTGTGCCTTTATATCTGCCGATAGGCTCGGAGAAGAACTTCAAAGGCCTGGTGGACATCCTCGCGAACAAAGCTTACTTATACTCCGGAGACGGAAACAAAGAATTCGAGGAAGCCGTTGTTCCTCAAGATATGGCCGACGAAGTTTCAAAAGCGAGGGAAGAGGCGATTGAGCGCATTGTGGAGGCCGACGACGAACTGATGATGCGCTATCTTGAAGGGGACAGCATCTCTAAAGAAGAGCTGCTTCCCGTTCTGCGCAAGGCCGTTAGAGAGCGAAAGCTCTTTCCGGCATTGCCGGGCGCTGCTCCCGCTAACGTCGGCGTTATGCAGCTTCTCGACGTGATTTCGGACATACTCCCTTCTCCTCTGGAGATGCCCCCCCGTAAAGGGATAAAGGGGGAGGCAGAGGTGGACGTACCGCCGGATCCGAATGGACCCTTTATGGCCCTCTGCTTCAAGGTTATGGTGGATCCCTATGTGGGCAAGCTTTCTTTCATTCGCGTCTTTTCAGGCAAACATTCCAGCGACAAGGGGCTGTTCAACGTCAATAAGGAGACGGAAGAGCGGGTGAGCGGCTATCGCCTGATGCGCGGCAAGGATGGAGAAGAGGTCAAGGAGGTCACGACGGGCGATGTAGTCGCTGTGCCTAAGCTTTCGAGTGTAGCCGTGGGAGATACGCTCGCCGAGCGCGGTTGCGACGTGTGCTTTCCACCGATCCAGTTTCCGGAGCCGGTCTACAGCATCGCCGTCGTCCCCAAGAGTAGGGCGGACGAGGACAAACTGTCTAACGCCATCCATAAAATCTTGGAGGAAGACCCGACCCTTCGCTTTGAGAAGAACGCCGAGACGGGCGATAACCTGCTTTCGGGCATGGGAGATCTCCATCTGGATATCATCTTGTCCAGGATCAGAGAGCGCTATGGCGTGGATCTGGAGACTCGGCCTCCGCGCGTGCCCTACAAAGAGACGATAAAGCGGAGCGCCAAAGCGCAAGGGAGATATAAGAAGCAAACCGGCGGCCGCGGTCAGTATGGCGATGTGTGGATAGAGTTTGAACCCCTCGAGCGAGGAGCCGGCTTTCAGTTCGAAGATAGGATAGTGGGCGGCGCTGTGCCCAAATCGTATATACCCGCAGTGGAGAAGGGCTTGAGGGAGGCGATACAGAAGGGCGTATTAGCAGGTTACCCCGCTGTCGACTTCAAGGCCAAGCTATACGATGGCTCGTATCACGAGGTGGACTCTTCAGAATTGGCGTTTAAGATAGCGGCTTCTCTCTCCTTCAAAAAAGGCTTTTCCGAGGCGTCTCCGACGCTGCTTGAACCGATAATGGATGTCGAAATCGTCGTCCCTGAAGATTACCTCGGCGATGTCATGGGGGATCTCAACGGCCGCAGAGGTCGGATCATGGGCATAGAGGGCCGCGGCAGGTTGCAAGTTATCAAGGCTCAAGTGCCGCTTGCCGAGATGTTCCGCTACGCCATAACGTTGCGCTCTATGACCTCGGGAAGGGGGAGTTTTTCCATGTCCTTCTCCCATTACGAGGAAGTGCCGCAGGAAATCGCGAAGAAGATCATAGCTCAGGCCCAGACAGAAGAGGGGACAGAGGAGTAGGGAGACCGTCCCTATGTTAAAATAATTATAAATATTCCTGCGGGTGGGATGAAAATGCATACAATTCTTGAAAAAAAGTTGATTGCACCGAACGAATATGACATGTGGGTGGAAGCCCCCAAGGTTGCCTCTCACGCTAAGCCGGGGCAGTTCGTCGTCGTGAGGCCGACGTCTAAGGGTGAGCGTATTCCCCTCACCATAGCCGATTACGATTTGAAGAGAGGCAGCATACGCTTCATATTTCAAGCTGTCGGCAAGACCACCCATCAAATGGCGCGCTTTGAGGTGGGCGACTCCTTATCCGATGTCTTAGGCCCCTTGGGCAGGCCGAGCGAGATAAAAAAGTGGGGTACGGTCATGCTGGTCGGCGGCGGCGTAGGCATAGCGGCTTTGTTTCCCATCCTGAGGGAGCTCAAGCGCGTCGGCAACTACACCATTACGGTGCTCGGCGGCAGGAGCTCGGAATTGGTAATCATGAAAGACGAATGCAGGAGGTACTCCGACGAGCTGATAATAACGACGGACGACGGCTCTGAAGGGATAAAAGGCGTCGTGACGGAGGGCATGAAAGTCGCTTCCGAAGGCAGAAAGATAAACCAGGCTTGGGCGATAGGGCCCACCATAATGATGAAGTTCGCCTCCCTCGCCGCTAAAGAGATGGGCATTCCGATATGGGTCTCGCTGAACCCGATAATGGTGGATGGCACCGGCATGTGCGGTGGCTGCCGAGTGGAAGTGGGAGGAGAAGTGCGGTTTGCCTGCGTGGATGGTCCCGAATTCGACGGCTGGGCAGTGAACTGGGATGTCCTCATGAGGCGGCTTCAACAGTATAAGGATGAAGAAAAACTCTCCCTGGAGCAATACATGGCGGAGGTGGAAAGCGCCCTATGAGCCCGAAGGTTAGGCAAAAGAAAGTGCCCATCGCCGAGCAAAAGCCGGAGGAACGGATTCGCAACTTCGATGAAGTCTGCTTGGGCTATACGATGGAAGAAGCGATAGAAGAAGGGATGCGTTGCCTGCAGTGCAAGAATGCCCCCTGCGTGGCTGGCTGCCCTGTGACCATCGACATTCCGGGTTTTATAAAGGCTTTGAGGGAAGGCAATATCGACGAATCGTGGAAGATCTTAAAGAACGCGACGAACTTGCCGGCCGTTTGCGGCAGGGTTTGCCCTCAGGAGACGCAGTGTGAGGGCGTCTGTACCCTGGGAAGAGGGAAGGATTTTGAGCCTGTAGCCATAGGGAAGTTAGAGCGCTTCGTGGCGGATTGGAAAGCAAGCAGTGGTGACGCACCTGCGCCCGCAGTGCGTCGAGGGGAGCCCAAGGGGAAGGTGGCGATCGTAGGCTCAGGGCCAGCTGGTTTGACCGCAGCCGGCGACCTTGCCAAGATGGGCTATCGCGTCAAGGTATACGAAGCCCTTCATGAGCCCGGAGGGGTCCTGATGTATGGCATACCAGAATTTCGTCTTCCGAAGACGATCGTCCGGAGGGAGATAGAGAACATAAAGCTGCTCGGCGTCGAAGTCGAAGTCGACACGGCCGTAGGCAGAAGCGTAACAATAGAGGAACTGCGCAGTGAATACGATGCCGTCTTTATCGGCACTGGGGCCGGAACGCCGCGCTTCATCGGCATCCCAGGCACCACGCTGAACGGCGTCTATTCGGCGAGCGAATTTTTGACCCGCGTCAACCTCATGCACGCCTATCGCTTTCCGGAGTACGACACGCCTATAAAGAGATTGAAGAATGTAGTGGTGGTGGGCGGCGGCAACGTGGCCATGGACGCCGCGAGGTCTGCCCTGCGCCTCGGGGCTGAGCGCGTCACAGTGGCTTACAGGCGGACGCAAGCCGAGATGCCGGCCAGGGTAGAGGAGTATCATCACGCCGTAGAAGAAGGAATCGAGTTCCGCTGGCTCACCAACCCGGTGGAGTATGTCGGTGACGAGCGCGGTTGGGTGAAAGCCGTAAGGTGCATACGGATGGAGTTGGGCGAGCCGGACGAGTCCGGGCGCAGACGCCCGATTCCCGTCCAGGGGAGCGAATTTCTGCTCGAGGCGGATGGGGCCATAGAGGCCATAGGTCAAGGCTCCAATAAGGTTCTTCTCGACGCCTTCCCAGAGCTGAAGCTGAACAGGCACGGTTACATCGTGGCTGACCCAGAGACCGGCGCTACCTCGGTCGAGGGAGTATTTGCCGGCGGCGATATCGTGACGGGAGCAGCCACTGTCATTTTGGCTATGGGTGCGGGCAAAAACGTCGCCAAGGCGATAGATGAGTATATTAGCGCCAAGAGGCTAAGGGCGGCGTCGCGCTGATCGCCTTGCGAGGCGCAGAAGGGGGCAAAAAATGCTGGTTACGCTCGCTTTGAGAGGAATGCAGTTTCACGCTTTTCACGGTTGTCTTGAGGTGGAAAGAGAGTTGGGGCAGATCTTTTCCATAAATGTGGGTTTGGACTACGAGCTATCTCCGGAAGAGGCCGATGACCCGGAGGCGGTCCCCTCTTATCAGGAGGTCTTTGAGCGGGTTCAGCACGTGGTGATGGGCAAGAAGTTTCGCACCCTCGAGGCCCTGGGATGGGACATAGGAAAGACCATTCTCGAGGCCTATCCCTTCGTCGAAGATGTCTATGTGGATGTGAGTAGCAGCCAACTCTTTGTGCCCGGTTTGATCGATTCCAAGGTTGTCACCGTCAGCCTCGACAGAGAAGAGTTGGAAGGGTGAGATACTTGAGCGAACTCATGGCTATCGCTTTAGGCGGGGCATTGCGCGAAGACGACGTGAGCAAAAAAGACCTTGAACTGCTCGAGCCGCAGCTAAGACGCGCCGATGAGTGGCTTAGGTCTGGCTGTGAAAGGGACGAAGACGGTTTTGGATGGCTCAAACTTCCCTATCAGGACATAACGCAGGTGCTCGAAGCCTCTCGCTGGCTTTCGCGGTTCGATGCGCTCATTCAGATCGGCATAGGCGGATCTGCCTTGGGCAACAGGATGCTCCATGGAGCTCTCCTGCCGCCCTACTATAACGAATTTTCCAGGGAAGAGCGCCACGGGCCTCGTTTTTATTTAATGGAAAATTTAGATTCGCGAAACATCCTCGCCATATGGGAGCTCGTCGATCCATCTAAAACGGCCTTTGTGGTGGTGAGCAAGTCGGGGCAGACCACCGAAACTGCGGTGCAATTTCTTTGGGCATGGCAGAAGATGACAGATCTCTTCGGCGAATCGGCAAAAGATCACTTCGTCGTGGTAACCGATCCTCACTCGGGGATTTTGAGGCGATTTGCCGATGAGGTCGGGTGCAGGAGCCTTCCTATCCCCCAGAGCGTAGGGGGGCGCTATTCCGTGCTCTCTCCTGTCGGGTTGCTCTCCGCTGCGACGCTCGACATAGAGGTGGAGTCTCTCTTAAAAGGGGCTCAAGAGATGGACCTTAAGCTCTCCGCCGCGAACTCTCTCTTCGAAAACCCGGCGTGGCTTTTGGCCGGCCTTCACTACCTGCACTCGGTGAGAGGGCGCAACATGGCCGTCCTCATGCCCTATGCCGATGCGCTGAAGGACTTTACCGAGTGGTTCGCTCAGCTTTGGGCTGAAAGCCTCGGCAAGGGCGGCAAGGGATCGACCCCGATCCGTGCCCTTGGAGCTGTGGACCAGCACTCCCAGCTTCAGCTTTATTCCGAAGGCCCCGACGATAAGCTGTTTACGCTCCTCGAGGTGCGAGAGACGCTGGGCGATCTATCGATCCCTTTCGGCTGCGAAGAAAAGAGCCTCAAGGATTTTTCATACCTAAAAGGTCAGAAGTTAGGCGACATCTTGAACGAAGAGGCCAAGGCAACAGCTGCGGCCTTGGTCAAGGCTGGCCGCCCGGTCATATGGATGGAGCTGCCGCGGCTGGAGGAGCACAACCTCGGTGCGTTAATTTTTTTGTGGGAATACGTGACCGCTCTGTGCGGCGCGCTCTACGGGGTAAATCCCTTCGATCAACCTGGGGTGGAGCAGAGCAAACGGTATGCCTACGGTTTGTTGGGGCGCAAGGGATTTGAGGACGAGGCGAGGGATGTAGCGGGGCACTTCGGCCTGATAGAATCGTTCAGGCTCGTGGTTTAGCCCTTTGCCCTTTCCAAATGGCTTTTAGGGCGCCGAGCGCATTGCTCTTTACGGAGACGGAAGACCTTTCTTCCAGCTCTTTGACGAGTTGCTTTATCAAAGTGCGGCGATTTCCTTTGGCGAAAGGGCAGCTGGATTGTATAACGGGCAGGTTCAACCTCTTCGCCTCCGACTCTATGGACCGCTCCTCCAGATAGATGAGCGGCCTGATGGCCCAGAGTTGTGAGCGGCTCATCCAGATCTTGGGAGAAAGGGGCGCGAAGCGGCCCGCGAAGAAGAGGTTTAAAAGGGCCGTTTCGAGCGCGTCATCGAGGTGGTGGCCGAGCGCGAGCGCTTGGCCTCCCTCTTTTTGGGCCATACTGCACAGGATGCCACGCCTCATGTTGGCGCAAAAACTGCAGGGGGAATCCTCTCTGCGGGAGCGGATTATGGAGTAAATGGGATATCTGGTGGTGCGCAGCTGCACGTCGAGAGAGCGGCAAAAGTCCTCCAGGGGGGAAAGATCGAGCTCTCCCCCCGTAGGGTCGAGCGTGCAGGCCTTCAGGGTGAAAGGCTTTGGAGCTACACGGCGCAACCTCGCCAAGGCCGCGAGGAGAAGCAGGCTGTCTTTGCCTCCTGAAAGCGATACGCATATGGTATCCGAGGGACTTATCATGGCGAAATCCGCGACCGCTTCTCCTACCTTTCGTCTCGTATCGTTTGAAAGCGACGTAAATATGTCCGCCTTGTTCAAAGCGATGCCCCCTTGACGATTTCGACGATCCTTCGCTGCTATAATCATGATATCTCATGTTTTTGCAAGTATCGCCCGTTTGCCCCTTAGGGAGGTGTTTTTAATAGTTGCAGACTATTCGGGTTGTGCTGGTCGATGACCATCGCCTCTTCCGCGATGGCCTCAAGAAATTGCTGGAACTGGAGCCGGATGTGGAAGTGATCGGTGAGGCCAAAGACGGCGAGGAGGCCGTGCGGGTGGTCGCCGATAAGAAGCCCGATGTCGTGCTGCTCGATATAAACATGCCAAAGGGAGACGGCGTGCAGGTGATAAGGCAGGTCAAGAACGACTCGCTTCCTGTGCGCTTTTTGGCGATCACGGCCTACGACGACGAGGAGTCCCTTTTTGCGCTCTCGTCAGCTGGCGTGCACGGATACCTGCTGAAGGAGTCCGGCTACTCAGAATTGCTTTCTGCCCTCAGGTCGGTGGCCAGAGGGGAGCCCTATGTAGATCCGAAGGTGGCGGGGAAGTTGCTGATTGCGTTTCACGAAGACAACGACGAGCCGCTGTGCAATCTCACGCCCAAAGAAAAGGAGACCTTTTACTGGCTTTCTCAAGGATTGAAGAACGAGGAGATAGCGCAAAAGATGGTCGTTTCTGAAAAAACCGTAAAGAACCATGTGACCCGCATCCTGAGGAAGTTGGGCTTGCGCGACAGGACACAAGCGGCCATCATGGCCTGGCGCTTGGGCCTGGTGCAGAGGGGCCGGCAGAAGGATGGCCGCGCTTAGGCTATCGCGTCATGAATTCGATGCGGTGTTAGCGCTCGATAAAATGCCAAGGACGCTGGCGAGCCACGAGGCTTGCTGATTCAACTGCGCCAGCGTGTTTTCCATCTGGCTAAACTGCTCATATAACCCTCTCTGGCGGATAGAAAGGCGCTCCTCGAAGTCCGCTATCCTTTTGTCGATCGACCGAATTTGCTCTTGTAGGTTTTGAATCTGGCTTGGCACGCGCCCTCTCGGCGCCGTGCTTCCTCCTATGGCGACAGGAACGGCATCGACCATGTTGGCGAGATAGCTTTCGAACTTGTTCGCGACGCCGTTTACCAGGTCTGCCACACTTTGAGGGTCTTCCGTCATTGCCGCCATGAATTTATCGGTGTCGAATTCGAGTTTGCCGCTCTTGCCGTAGTCGATTGACTCTGTCGTTATGCCGATTTGAGAGAGCTGAGAGAAGCCATCTAACGACAGGGGGTTGGCTACAATTTGGCGAAGGTGAGCTTTTGCCTGCCATAGGATAGAATCCCCGCGCAGGAGCCCTCTCTGGGCCTCGAGCTCAGACTTCGGCTCTTTGACTTTCTCCTCTTGCAGTCGCACGTTGATCCAATCCATGGTGTCGTTGTAGGCCTCTACGAAGCTTTGAATGGATTCAACCGCATTTTGGGCGTCTAAGACTATATCCGCTCTTACTTTTCCTACCCCGTTTATATTAAGCGTAAGCCCTTGGATTAAATCTGAGATTTCGTTGCTCGAGCGCGTAACGCTTACACCATCGACAACCAATTTTGCGTCTTGTGCTGATATGTGGTGATCTGGATCATCCAAATCCAGTCCTAACTTGGCAAGTGTCCCCTGAGGATATTCGTCTTCTAACGAGAAAGCAGCTTCTGTGCCGGTCTGCGTACTTTCGATTACGAGGCGGTTATCGAAGACGCGCGCCTGGATGGGGAGCGCTTCGTCCGTGCTTTCGTCTACGGCTTCGTTTATACGTGCCGCCACATCAGAAAGGGTGTCTGCGGGATGAAGGTTGACCTTGGCCCGCATGTCTCCTACTTTTATATAAAAATAGGAATCCGTGATGTCTGCGTCTCCGAGTATCCCGGAGAGGGGGTTGCTGATGCGCATCTCAGCCGCGGCCTTTTGCAATACCTCGATTTCGTATCTGTTTATTTCTGCCTCGGGTGTAGCCGTAATTGCGAGCACGGATGAAGGATCTGTAGTAGGTGAAAGAGGGGTGAGTTCGGCCTCCTTGGCGGTGAACGTGCCCGAAAGCTTCAAGGGAGAGATAGAGCTGCGCAGCGTCTTTAGATAGGCGGAAAATTCGTTATACAGCCCCACCTTCAGTTCGAGCGTATCCTTTTCGGCCTGCCAGAACTCTTCGGGCTTCCTGGCTGCCTCCATCATTTTGTCGATCATCTGCCCCCAGTCTATGCCGGAAGCGAGGCCCGTCACTTGAAACAGCGGTGCTGTATAATCAGCCATAGGATGACCTCCATAAAATACAAGTTGTCATATTGTTCTCGGATGTTTTCTGCCTTCGCTAAAGCGGCAGGGCGCAAGCGATTCTATAAAAGCTCCCGTGATAGAATAAACCGGTGGAGGGGGTGTGCCTTTGGAGGAGCGCATAAAGGAAGACATGGAAGCGTCTATAGCGTTAAAACAAAGGGCGATGCGAGACCTGAAACCCGTAGCGGAAGCGGCGCGTCTGCTGATAGAGGTATTTTCGTCGGGCAAGCGGGCCTTTTTTTGCGGCAACGGCGGTTCGGCCGCTGATGCGCAGCACTTAGCGGCCGAGCTATTGGGGAAATTCCGCAAAGTGCGCCCTTCACTCCCAGCCCTCGCGCTCCATACGAACACCAGCGCCGTGACCGCCATCGCCAACGACTTCTCTTACGATGAGATATTCGTGCGACAGCTCGAAGGGCTCGCCGGGCCGGGAGATGCCCTGATTGGCATTTCGACGAGCGGATACAGCGCGAATGTCGTCAATGCGGTGCGCTGGGGCGCGGAACACGGCATGATAACCATAGGCTTGACCGGCGAGGGAGGGGGCGATATGAAGCCCTATTGCAAGGTGCTGCTCGAGGCTCCATCGCACGATACGCCGCGCATCCAGGAGCTCCATATCACTTGGGGGCACATCATCTGCGCCCTGGTCGAGGAGAGGCTCTTCCCGTGAGTGGACCTTTGGCCGTAATACTAGCTGGTGGCGAGGGGAAACGGTTGCGCCCCGTCGTTTCAGATGTGCCTAAGCCGCTTGCCTCTATAGCCGGCAGGCCGTTCATCCACTGGTTGCTGGACCTCCTTTCGTTCAGGGGCGTAAAGAAAGCGCTTTTTCTTTTGGGGTATAAAGCCTCCGATATAATCTCGAGCTGTGGTGACGGCAGCAGGTGGGGGATCGAAATATCTTACAGCGTAGAGGACGAGCCTCTCGACAAGGGCGGGGCGCTCCGCAATGCCATCCCGCTTATAGATGCCGAGGATTTCTTGCTCATGAACGGGGACACTCTTTTGGATGTGGATTATTGCAGGCTTTTGTCGTTTCATCGCCGCATGGGCGCCGTGATCACCTTCGCTGTTAGGCCGTGGAAGGACCTTTCCCGCGTGGACCCGCTCGACGTCGACGAGGGAGGAAGGGTAAAAGCCTTCGGCGGCAAAAATTTGATGCCCAAGGATGACGGGTTCTGGCTTGTAAACGGCGGGGTTTACGGAGTGAAGCGCGCTGTTATAGAAAGGATCCCCTTGCGCAGGATCTCTTGGGAAGGGGAGATAATACCTGCCCTTTTGTCGCAAGGGGAACTTTTATGCGCCCTTGAGGTGGGCGGTTTTTTCATAGACATAGGCGTGCCGGAAGATTACGCGAGAGCACAGCGGGAAATTCCCGCCTTTATGGCATCTTTGAAATCCGTATCATAAAATCTCGCCGATGTAGGATGCGCGAAGATGCCGCTTTGTGCGTAAAAGGGGGAGAGTGAATTCATGCGCGTGTTGATAGATGATGCGGAATGGGAAAACCTGGAAGGGGAACTCTTAGAGGAGGAGAGAAAAGACCTCTTGGAGCGTGCGAGAAAGGAAGCTGCCAGGAGCAGGCGTTTCATCCGAGATATATTGGTGGACGGCAAACCGCTTCAGGAAGAGGCATTTCTTTCCATGAAGGGGGGGCTGGAGGTAAAATTTGTGACCATCTCCGTCAAGGAGCTGGTGACGGAATCCTTAGAGGAGACTCAGCGCTACATGCCCGCGTTGCTCGACGGGATCAACCTGGTCGCAGATCGCTTGGAAGAAAAATACGATAAGGACGCCCTCACTTTATTACAACAGGTGACCGAAGGAATAGGATGGGTAGTCAAAGTGCTTCACAACAGCCTGCTCCTGTTGGGCATAACCGATGCCGATTTAGGAGACGGCGGGTTGGGCACGACGCGCGAACGTCTGTTGCAAACGCTCGAGGGAGTGCTAAGCCCCTTGGAGGAAGGCAAGTTCTTCGAACTGGCTTATCGCCTGAGGGAAGAAGTCGAGCCCGCGTTGAGCGACCTGAGGCGATATATCGACGAGTTGTTGGCTATGGCTTCGGGCGAAGTGCAATAAGGCCGTGAGGAAAGCGATCTTTCTGGATAGGGATGGGACGCTTATCGAGGCCGTTCCATACCTATCGCGCCTTTCTCAAATAAAGCTGCTTAGCGGTGTGCCTGAGGCGCTGTCGTTGCTGAAGGGGAAGGGTTACAGTCTGGTGGTCGTTACGAACCAAAGCGGCGTCGCGAGGGGTTTTTTCGATGAGGATTTCGTCTTGGAGAGCCACCGGCAGATTCAGCTTCTCTTAAAAGAGACGGGTGTAACCGTGGATGCCTTTTACTTTTGCCCGCATCATCCCACGGAGGGGGATCCCCCTTATAGGGTCGATTGCGACTGCCGAAAGCCTAAGCCTGGCCTCCTGCTGCGTGCGGCCAGCGAGTTGAGCCTTGGGCTTGTCGGCTCTTGGGTAGTGGGAGACGACCTGCCCGACCTTATGATGGCCCGCAATCTCGGGTTACCCTTTGTGCTGGTAAGGAGCGGCTATGGGAGGATATTGGAAGAGGGCGGCCTTTTGTCACCCTTGAGAGAAGGGGAATGGGTGGTAGATGACCTCCTCGCGGCGGCTCATTTGATAGCGGATAAATCCTCAGGCTAAAAGCTATGCCGACGATTCCTTTCTCTTTGCGCAAGGGTTTGGCGATATTTATAGGCTTGGCCGTGATAACGGCCTTAATAATGCTCTTTTTTACTGTAGATGCCGATACGTGGAGCTCGCTTTCCTCCATAAACAAGCGGTTTTTCTTGCTCGCTTTTTCGGCGGCGGCTTTGTCCTGGTTCTTCGAGGCCTTGCGCTTTAAGGTTCTGGTGGAAGCCGCAGGCGAGCGCATTTCCTTCAAGATGGGGCTTTATCTCACATTTCTCAACTACTTCGGCTCGGCGATAACCCCAATGCAGAGCGGCGGAGGACCTTTTCAGGTTTATGTGCTCTATAAAAACGGCGTAAACGTTGGCAAAGGCGTAGCCGTAACCCTGACGAAGACGCTCATGGTGCTTTTTTTGTTAGGAGCGATGGCTATTGTCGCGCTCTTTCTGCAACCTCAGATTTTGGCCGGGCAGACCCTGATCGAAGGCTTGTTCGGCTATGTTACCGTAGTAGTCCTTGGGATTTGGTTTGCGACCGCGCTGAGCTTGCTGCGGCCCAAGCTTATGAAGCGCTTGATAGGAGGTTTAACGGTTCGGCTGAAGAATATTGGGATCATAAAAGACCGTTTGGCCTTCAAGGTGATACGCTTCTCCAATCGAGAGATAGATAACTATTACGAGAACTTTCGGGCATTGTTTTCCTCTGGCTTAAGGCGATGCATGATAGCCCTCGCTCTTACCTTTTTGCAGCTCTTTTGTTCGTTTCTCGTCTTGCCTTTTTTGGCTTGGTCCATGGATTTACCTGCTGATTTGATGGCGGCGATGATGCTTCAGGCGGTCTTTACCTTTGTCCTTTATTTTGTACCTACTCCTGGAGCCAGCGGTGTGGCCGAAGGCGGGGCAACGGCCATTTTCAAGCTCTTGGTGCCCTGGAATATGGCCGGCGTGACGGCTTTGCTGTGGCGCGTGTTCACGGCCTATATTCCGGTGCTCTTAGGAGCGTTAGTGGCCATATATCTTTTGGGTAAGGGGGTCAACGGCGAAATTGAGTGACCTTATGAGGAGTAGGCGCTCAACCGAGATCCGGGCATGGGCCTTTAAGATGAGAGGCGGCATATGGACGGCGCTGTTTTGCGCCATCTTGTTTTTGGCCGAGCCCAACTTTTCTGTTCTGCCTGCCGTGCTGGTTCTGGTGGCGACCGGTCAAGCGTTGCGCTTTTGGGCGGCCGGCTGCATAAAGCGCTATCGCGGGGAGGAAGCTAAGGTGGAAGCCTTGGTAACCTGGGGGCCCTATGCCATCGTCAGAAATCCTCTCTATTTAGGCAACGGCCTCATAGGGTTGGGTTGGAGCCTGTTGGCCGGTCCGCGGGCTATCGCGTTATTTGTGGTGTCCTACCTAATTTTATATGTCTTTCTCATCATCCCTTACGAAGAGACTGTCCTCGAGCGATGTTTCTGCGAGGAATTTCACCGTTACAAGGAGCGCGTGGGTAGGCTCATTCCGAGGATACCCTTCGAGTTAAGGGAAACCGCCGGTCCATTTCAATGGAGTGTCCTTTGGGAGAGCGAGCGGCATTCGCTTTTTGTCACGATATTGGGCACATTGCTTTTGTTGTTTAGGGGGTGGCAGTGATGGCTATTGTTTGGCAATATGCTACGGGGAAAGAAGCGGTCCAGAGGGCAACGCTATCCGCGCCGCTCGGCCTTTGGGAGGCCCTTTGGTGCGATAGGGGGTTATTGATGATGAGTGGACCTCAGGAGAAAGAGGTCGAGAGAGAGGGCGCGTTGCCCGCTTGGCTTGCTCGCGCTTGGGAATCCTATTGGAGCGGTGATATCTTCGAGGTGCCGCTCTGCACCGTGCCCCCCCTTTCGGAGTTCGCCCACAGCGTCTATGAAGTCGTGGCTCGGATACCCTTTGGTTGCGTACTATCCTACGGCCGTGTCGCGGCATCGATCGGCAGGCCCCATGCAGCAAGAGGCGTCGGAAGCGCCCTGCGCCGCAACAGATGGCCTCTCTTTGTGCCGTGTCATCGCGTGATCGGCGCCGATGGCTCGCTCAAAGGATACGGCGGCAAAGAAGGTTTGGCATTGAAGGCGGCTTTGCTCAGATTTGAAGGTGCTAAGATAACGCGTTCTTGAGCAGTCTTTCCCAGTTGCCGTGCAAGATGGCCTCGGCTTCCGCTTTCGAGTAGCCTGCTTCAGATAAACCCTTTTCGAGGGAGGAGACCTCATCCAGCGAAAGTGTGCTGCGGCCGTTTTCGTGGTAGTCTATATCGAGTCCGAGTGCCACGTGTTCTATGCCCACGAGGTTGGTCACGTAATCAATGTGCCTTATCAGATCTTCTGTGGAAGCCTGGCCGTTTTCTTTTAGGAACTCCTTTACTGCGCTCAACCCTATCAGCCCATTTCTCTCGGCCACGGCCTTCAGTTGATCGTCGGTGAAATTTCGCCTGTGGCGGCAGAGGGCGTATGCGTTGCCATGACTTATCAGGACAGTCCTCTCGAAACTTTCGATGATGTCCCAAAAGCTTTTTGGGGACGCGTGGGCCGCATCCACGATGATGCCCAGCTCGTCCATTATTTTTAAGGCTTTTTTGCCGAGCGTAGTTACGCCGTAATCTCTATCCGAGCCGCAACCCGAAGCGAGCGTGTTGTCATCGTTCCATGTGAGAGACGCCATGCGGACGCCGTAATGGTGCAGCATGTGTAACAAGTCCAGATTGGTCCCGATGCCGTCTAACCCCTCTACGCTCAAGACCAAGAGGAAGCGCCCCTCCAGCATGCCCCTCTCGTAGTCGTTGTAGTGCGTAACGAGGGCGATCTCTCGGCTTTCCTTGAGCTCTGCAGCCAAGATGCTGAGGTATTGCGTCAGTCTCTCCAAGGCGGAAAAGCTGTCGGCGCGGAACGCGCTTTCGACCCAGATCCCTAACGCCACGGCGCCAATTTTAGAGCTCAAGAGTTTCGGGATGAATCTCGAAACCAAAACCCTCCTCTCGCCTTGCTCTCTCATGGGGAGCACTTCGTTGAGCAGATCTGAGTGGCCGTCGAATATGTAGGTTTTGTCGGTCACGGGCAATCATCTCCTTTCTTCGCCGATGCGGTTATAGCCGGCTCCTTCAGGCTCAGATCGGATAGTTCAACCACCATTCCATCGCAGGCCATGATTACGCTCGTTCTGGCCGTGGAAAGCCGGCTTTCTAACGCCCTCGGGTCGGCCTCGGATAGCCCTCTTCCTAAGTGCGTGAGCACCAGCATGCGTGGGTGAAGTTCGTCGAGGAGACACTCGACGTCGGAGATTGAAAGATGGTCTATCTCAGGCCTCGGCTTTTCGAACGTAACGTTGACTACCAAGAGCTCGCACTCGCGGAAGCGATGCGCCAAACTTTCGTGCATGCGGGTATCGCTGACCAATCCCCAAGTGGGCATAGAGGGATGTCGAAAGACGAAGCCGAAACAATCCACCCCGTGGTGAATGAGACGCACCCCTTCCACGGAAGCCTTCCCCGGGAGGGCGATCGCTTTTCCGTCCTCCCACGTCGTTAGGTGTGCCACCTTGCTGCGCAGGAAACGGAAGAGGATCGGTTCATTCCCGGTTATGGCATCTTCGGGAAGGATAACTGTGCCATTTTTTTGGCGCCCTCCTCCTGTCATGGCGAGCGTCAAAACGTTTACGTCGTTGCTGTGGTCTATATGGCGGTGAGAAAGCAGCAAGCCGTTGAGGGTCGCAGGGTCATGGTGAGGGTATAGTTCTTTCATCCTCACCAAAGCCCCAGGCCCTGGATCTATGGAGAAGTTGAACCCATCGTAGGAAAGCCATATCCCTCCCGTTGCCCTGATTTGGCTGATCATCGTAAAACGCGCCCCTCCTGTGCCCAAAAAGTGAATGTAACTGAAGGCGGCGCTGCGTCCTTCCTCCATGGGCCTCACTTCGAGACCTCTCCCTTAAAATAGGGGAGCATTGCCCTGAAAGCCTCTGTGGCCGCTCGGGCGAGCCACTGATAAATGATCGTCTCTGTTGGGACCACTAAGGCGCCAGCCGAAGCAAGGGCCCTGAGAGCACTTTCGTGGTGATGCGACCTGCGGCTTCCGACGGCGTCGAGCGAGATGGCAACCTGATAACCTTCTTTCAACAAATCCAAGGCGGTGCTCAAGACGCAGATGTGGCTTTCTATGCCAGCCATGACGATTTGGTCGCGGCTTCCGTTGCGGATGAAATCGGCAAAGCCGGCCTCCGCCCAGCAAGAAAAGTGGACCTTTTCGAAACGTATCGAACTGGGGGGCAAGGCCTGACGAACTCCTTCTGCTGTTGGGCCCAATCCTGAGGGGTAATGCTCCGTATATTTCACGGGTATGCCCAAGAGGTCGGCCGCCTTCAAAAGGGTTTTGGCATTCTTTGCGATTTCATCGTTATTTTGCATCGCAGGCAGTAACTTCTCTTGCATGTCCACCAAAAGCAGCTGAGACTTGGAAGATTGCAGAACAAAGGGGACCATGATGTTCCCTCCTATCGGCATTATTTTATTTTCCTCAAAAATTCATTATAGTGCAGATGGCGGGATAGTGGAAAAGAAAACCTCTTTGTGCTATGCTCTAACCGCTGTAGATCCTGTAAGGTTTACTGGTTCCGTTGAGCGACGAAGGCCGGATTTTCGGAAAGGCGAAGGTGGTGGAAATATGGCGTGCTATGAAATGGACGACGCCGGAAAAAAAGATGAAACGTGGTCGGTGGGGGATATTTTGCGCGCTATGTCGGCTGGAGAGGAGCTCCCCCCGTATATAGAGCGATTGCTCCTTCAGCTTCAGGCGTGGATGAGCTCGGCCTTGAGCGGCGAAGCTGCCTATGGAGAGGATGATGAGGCTTTGGGTTTTGACGAGAGGCGCTTCGGCGGTGATCCGGAAGTTTTGTGGGATCAATTGGAATGGCTGGAAGAGCATGCCGATCTCCTCATCGCCTCTGACGTAACTTCGTGCGCCAACGAAGATGCCGTCGTCCTCTGCTTGGGCCCTTTAGACCTCGATGAGGCATTTCGAACGGCGATAGACCATGCCGCGATCTTCGGCAAGGGCAAGTGTCGCCGCGTGTGGATCGTGAGCGACAGCTGGCTCGTGGGCGATGTCATTCATTACCTGCGCCACCTTCGCGTCTTGGCTGCCGAGGGGATAACGATACGGTTTCTCTTGGTGACGCCGTGGGGATGGACCGAAGTGCCTGTGGGCAGGGAAATGGACGACAAGAAGCACCTCGACTGGAAGGCGCCGCGCGCCGAAAAGCGGGGACAAAAGCCCAGGCCCAAGAACAACAATAAGAAGGAAGAGGGCTAAAAGGCTTTACCCGCCCCCTATCATGTGAACGGCTTGCACGTTTGCCCCGTCCGGCACTTCCGTTTCGTCAAACCGATCGCGAGGCACAGGAGTGCCGTTTATCCATACGGCTATCATGGGGAAGGTATAATGCTTGGCATCCAGGATTTCTCGCACGGTCATCCCTGGATGCCATTTCATGCTTTCACCGTTTACGGAGATCACAGGTCTTCCTCCCACTGGTCCTCCTTACGGGTATGTTTTTTTACGACCGCGACGACGCTTTCAAAATCCATCCCGAGCTCTTCGAGCTTTTCGACGGTGGGAATGCCGTTTTTGTCCCATCCGCGCCGCCTGTAAACAGCGTCCACCAGCTTCTCCCATTGGGCAAGCCGCAGCTCTTGGAGCCTTTTGATCTTCTCTTCCGTCGAAAGTCCCTGCGGGTCCACACCTGAAGAGCGGAGCTGTTCATCGTAATAATCGCGCCTGGCTTCCCATTCGTCTTTGAATACCGGCGATATTGCGCGCAACGGGATGCTGTGGTCTTTTCGGGTGCCCTTTCCGAGGCGAAGCTGGAAGACGCGCTGAAAGTTGTAGACCCTCTCAGACTGTAGGATCAATTCCGCTTTGTCGATTTTCTTCCCGGTCATCGCGTTGAAGAGATCTACATAGTTTTGGACGTGCTCCGGCACCTTCGCGGCCTCCTGAGGTGGGTATTTTGTGAGGTTATCTTCAGGTTCTATGTCGTTCCAGGGCAGTTTACAGAGGCCCGCCAGGGAAAACCAGAGGCGGAAGTTAGGAAAGTAATGGAGCGCCTCGGCTTTGTCCTCGAACGTCGGCAGTTGTCTGTTGACCATGTCCATGAAGATGAGCCATGCTTCGTCGTGCTGCGGCCCTTTGAGCGTCAAGAAATACCCGCCCCATTGGGCGACCGATTCCTTAGACACGTATTCGGATACCTCAATGCCTTGTCCTTCCATGCCTATCGCTTCCAAGATCTCTCGTGGTGCGCCAAAGCGCTCGGCGAAGGCCGCTTTCATCCTGCGGATGCCCTTTCCCACAAGGGCGGCAAATTCGCCCCTTCCTTCGCCTATGCGGTGGATCAACTCCATCAGCGCCTCGGCCTTCCCGAAACCGAGCTTGAGCCCTTCGGTCGTCTCCTCGTTCAAGTAACCGAGCTCGTAGCATTCGCACACGAATGCCAGGCTGGTGCCCAATGATATGGTATCGATGCCATAGAAGTCGGCGTAAAATGCCGCTTCGGCGGTCCATTCCGGATCAAAGACGCCTATATTGGATCCCAAGGCTGCGCAGGTCTCGTATTCCGGCCCGTCTATGGACACGGTGCGACCTTTCCACGGTCCGGTCTTGAGGGTAAATCCATCTATCGCCTTGGAGCACGCCATAGTGCAACCGTACCAACACCCGTCCGGTATACCTTGGGTGAACATCTTTTCGTATATTGTTGAGTGTATGTTTTTTGCCTCAGGATGCTGGCCGAACTTATAATTGTGCACGGGAAGGAGATGGTAGTCGTTCATAATTTCGTTCAAATGGACGGTCCCCACGCGCCTCATGCGGCTTTGCTTGTCGTCGAGCTCGTAAATCTCCTTGTGGAGCTTCAGCCCAAGCCTCTGTATGGTCTCCGGGTCTGCGGGATTGTTGCTCATGCCTGACCATCCGTGCTTGCGCACGACGATCGCCGCGATCTTTTTGTCGCGAAGCACTGTGCCTCCGCCTCCGCGCCCCGCCTGTTTTAGGCGGACTATTCCGCGGCGAGCGTCGTAAAAGCTCGTGTTTAGGCATCCCAAGTATGTGTTTTCGGCGCCTTTGCCCGTGGCGATGACGGAGATGAAACGCTTATCCTTTTCAGATGCCGCGAAGCGCTCGTGAAGTTCCTCGGTTACAGAATGAGCGTTGATGTCCCTAAAGGGCGATTCCAATACTTGGACCTTCCCTTCATCTCCGTCGATGAAGACGATCACGTCCCTTTCTGCCTTACCCTGGATTTCCAAGGCATCCCAGCCAGCGAACTTGAGAAGTGGCGCGAAGTGTCCGCCCGAGTTGCTGTCGTATGTCTGATCCGTCAAGGGGGATATGAAAACGGCATAGTATTTGCCCGAGCCCGGATATTGCGTTATGCCACAGAGCGGGCCGCCCGATATGACGATCTCGTTTTCTGGGTCGTTCCACCTCGTCTCATCTCTCACTGCATCCCAGAGGAGCTTGAGGCCGAAGCCCCGCCCGCCTACGAACTTCTCTTTCATTTCCTCCGTGACGTTTTTTTCTGCGAACTTTAAGTTGCCCACGTTCACGTAAAGGGTTTTCCCGGTGTACCCCCTGTAGGGCTCGCAAGGGCTGTATGCCCATTCTGAAAGGATCTTCATCTCCTTCACGAGACGCTCCCCCCTTTAGTTGTTCTTTTTTATACTATACTTGTACTCGCTTCCTTTTGGCAACTTGCGCTCGGCTCATTTCGACTATAGCGCGATCGTGGGCGAAGCCTTTGAGGGGAGTGGCGACTTCTCTTTGATTTTATGTTAGGAAAACCGTCTATTGCAAACCGCGGTCGCGGCTGTTAAAATCTAAAATTGACGAGGGTGTGTCGAGGTGGCGGAACAGGTAGACGCGCTAGACTCAGGCTCTAGTGGGCAATGCGCCTGTGGGGGTTCGAGTCCCCCCCTCGACACCAGTGAGAAAGGTGTAACCTTTGGTCAACTTACCTGGGGTTGACCAAAGGTGGTTTGTGTGTTATTATCACCTCTTGCTGTGCTTTATCGATCCCCCAAAATCCTCAAGTAAACAGGGAGGTTGGTTTCTCCCATGCCCAGATTTGTTCCTAGCGGTAAGGGACGAGAAAGGTTAACTTATGGTCCTGCGCGCGATTGGTTGGAGATGCCCGATCTGCTCGAAGTCCAGCGCAACTCTTACGAGTGGTTCTTTCAGACCAAAGCGGATCCCGGTCGGCGCAAGGCCCAAGGATTGCAGGAATTGTTGGAAGAAGTGTTTCCTATCGAGAGCTACAACGGTTCGTTCGCCCTCGAGTTCGTGAGCTATTACATTGACCCCCCTTCCATCTCCCAAGAAGAGGCGTGCAGGCGAGACCTGACATGGTCTTCGCCGGTCAGGGCTACTATACGCCTGATCAATCGCAAGACCAGCGAGATCAAAGAAGAGGAGATATATTTAGGCGATTTCCCCGTCATGACGGAGAAGGGCAGCTTCATCGTCAACGGGACGGAGCGCGTAGTCGTAAGCCAGCTCTCTCGATCGCCAGGCCTCTACTTGAGCATTGAGATGGGTTCACCGGGACAGGAGGTCTATAAGGCCAAGGTCATCCCCGACCGAGGGGCGTGGCTCGATTTCGACCTCACACCTGGTGAGATCTTGTCGGTCAATATCGACAATCGCAGAAAAGTTCCAGCCACGACGCTGCTCAAAGCTTTTGGCGTGCCAAACGACGATGAACTCCTGCTCCTCTTCGGTGCCAAGAAAGAAGAAGTCGATCTCGTGGAGGAAGAGGTGAGGGGCAAACTGCTGGCCGAGCCCGTGATCGACGAGACTGGGAAGGTAGTCATACCCAAAAATGACCGAATCACTAAGGAGCACCTCGAGCTTTTGTGGAACATGGGACGGACTCGCGTGTGCCTGTGGAATGTGGATAGCTCCTTGGCCACTACGCTGGAGCGCGATGACACGACCAACACAGAAGAGGCTGTATTGGAGATCTTTCGCAGGATGCGTCCCAATGAGCCGGTCAGGCTCGAAAACGCCAGAGAGTATATCCAGGGCCTTTTCTTCGATACGAGGCGGTACAACCTCGGCCGCGTAGGGCGATACAAGCTCAACAAACGCTTGGGACTCGACATCCCCGATTCGGTCAGGACCCTTACCGTGGAGGATGTTGTCAACATCGTGTTGAAGCTCATTGCCCTTAGAGATGGCAACGAGCGGGAAGATGACATAGATCACCTCGGCAACCGCCGCGTGCGTTCCGTTGGTGAGCTCCTTCAAAATCAGATCCGCATAGGTTTGCTACGCATGGAGCGGATAGCGAAGGATAGGATGACCACGGTGCCCGATCTCTCGACTGCGACGGCGCGAGACCTCGTGAATGTGCGCCCCATACAGGCGGCCATCCGCGAGTTCTTCGGGTCGAGCCAGCTCTCTCAGTTTATGGACCAGACCAACCCATTGGCCGAATTGACTCATCGCCGCCGCCTTTCGGCGCTCGGACCAGGCGGGTTGAGCCGCGAGAGGGCGGGCTTTGAGGCCAGGGACGTTCATCCTACGCACTACGGCAGGATTTGCCCTATAGAGACGCCGGAAGGCCCCAATATCGGTTTGGTCACCTCGTTAGCGGTTTACGCGAGGGTGAACGAATATGGCTTTCTGGTCACGCCTAAGCGCGTAGTCGTAAACAGCCGCGTGACTGACGAAATGGTCTATCTCTCAGCCGATGAGGAAGAGGAATATTATGTAGGGCGAGCCAACGAACCTGTCGACGAGGATGGATACCTTTTGGAGCCAGAGGTTTACGTCCGCCATAGAGGACTCATCGTCACCGTGCCCAGAGAGAAGGTGCAATTTATCGATGTCTCTCCGCAGCAGATCGTATCCATATCAACGGCGCTGATACCGTTCTTAGAGAACGACGACGCAAACCGGGCCCTTATGGGTTCTAACATGCAGAGGCAAGCGGTGCCACTCATTCAGCCGGAAGCTCCTTTGGTTGGAACCGGTATAGAGTCTCAGGTGGCGAGAGACTCAGGTTGCGCAGTTATAGCGAAGCGTTCTGGTGTAGTTTCGTATGTCGATGCTGCGCGCATAGAGGTGACAGCCGAGAATGGCGAGGTGGATCGCTATAGCCTCGTTAAGTTCTCTCGGTCGAATCAGGGGACGGTCATCCACCAGCGCCCGATTGTGGAGGCAGGAGAAAGCGTTACGGCCGGGGACGTAATAGCCGACGGTCAGTCTATAGATCGCGGCGAATTGGCCTTGGGAAGGAACGTCTTAGTGGCTTTCGTCTCTTGGGAGGGGTATAACTTCGAGGACGCCGTACTGGTGAGTGAACGGCTTGTGAAGGAAGATCTTTTCACCTCCATCCATGTGGAGGAATACGAGGTGGATGCGCGCGACACGAAGCTCGGGCCGGAGGAAATAACCCGCGATATACCTAATGTAGGCGAAGATTCCCTCAAGAATCTGGACGAAAACGGTTTGGTTCGCATTGGAGCCGAGGTGAAGGCTGGAGATATCTTAGTCGGTAAAGTTACTCCAAAGGGAGAGTCCGAACAGATGCCCGAGGAGAGGCTTCTACGGGCGATATTCGGCGAAAAGGCGAGAGAGGTGCGCGATACCTCCCTTCGTATACCCCATGGCGAGGGCGGCAGAGTGGTAGCGATAAAGCGCCTCTCCCGTGCGGAATACGGCGATGAACTCCCGCCTGGTGTCAACGATGTCGTTAAAGTCTCGGTGGCACAGCTTCGCAAAATCACTGTGGGCGACAAGATGGCCGGCCGCCATGGCAACAAAGGTGTGGTTTCCCGCATTCTGCCCGTGGAGGATATGCCATGTATGCCCGACGGGACTCCTGTTGACGTGGTTTTGAATCCGCTCGGCGTGCCGAGCCGTTTGAACTTGGGTCAAGTTTTGGAAACGATCATGGGTTTCGGGGCACATTGTAAGGGCGTTTACATAGCCACGCCCGTATTTGAGGGCGCTAACGAGAGGGAGATCTTCGAATTCATAGGAGATATGAATGAGAAGTATCCTGGCATGACGCCCGACGGATGTATCACCCTTTACGACGGACGCACCGGAGAGCCGATGGAGGGCAAGGTAACCGTGGGTTACATGTATATGTTCAAGCTTATCCATCTGGTGGACGACAAGATTCACGCCCGCTCCGTTGGACCTTACAGCCTTATCACACAACAGCCCTTGGGCGGGAAGGCTCAATTCGGAGGACAGCGCTTTGGAGAGATGGAAGTTTGGGCATTGGAAGGCTATGGCGCTGCCCATACGCTGCGGGAAATGTTGACCGTGAAATCCGACTATATACGAGGACGCCTGCAGACGTACGAGCGAATAGTTAAAGGACAGGATCTGGGCGAGCCCGGCATACCCGAAAGCTTTCGAGTGTTGGTCAAGGAGCTCCAAGGACTTGCGCTGGATGTGGAGGTCTTGTATGACGATGGGACGGTTGGAGATCTCGTCGCTGAAGAGGAAGAAGAAAGGGAGTTTAGATTGGTCCCCTCTTCTGTAGAGGAAGTTTCGGAGGACGTCGGTTGGAAGAAAGAAAAGGTTGTTAAAGATAGGCCCGACTCTCGCAAGGTTAAAGTAACGGAGGCCATGATATTTGGAGGCTCCTCACAAGGAGACGGTGATTTAGAGGAGGATGAAGCCTAAATGGCTCAGCGTGAAATAGCGGGCATCCGCATTCGCTTGGCTAGCCCCGAAAGAATTCGCGAACTCTCGAGTGGTGAGGTGAAAAAGCCTGAGACGATCAATTACAGGACGTTGAGGCCGGAAAAGGACGGGCTCTTTTGCGAGCGCATATTCGGTCCCGTTCGCAGTTATGAGTGTGCCTGTGGCAAATATAAGCGCACAGGTCCTAAGTTTAAGGGAATAGTTTGTGATCGCTGTGGTGTGGAGATCACTGATAGTCGTGTACGCCGAGAGCGGATGGGTCATATAGAATTAGCTGCGCCGGTCGTCCATCTGTGGTATTTGCGGGGTATTCCCAGCAGGTTGAGCTTGCTCGTGGGTGCGGCCACCAAAGATCTCGAGAGGGTTGTATATTTTGCCCCTGTCAGGAGACACGAGGTCCTCTACAAAGTGGTCATAGAGGGGCGCAGGGTGGACTTAGCGCACCGCGGGGATCTGATACCCGCGTGCGAGGAGCGGATTCACTCCCATTACGACCCAAAATTTAAGGCCGAAGAAGCTTACCGCATCGTCGAAGTGGACGATATCTCTTTGGAAGAGGGAGATCTGCTCTCTCCCCAGCAGGTGAATCGCTACAGGGCAGAGTATGGGGAAGGGATCTTCAAGGTTGAACCAGCCTTCATCCTGCTCCCATCAGAAGATGATGGAGCATTGCCGAAAGAGGGAAGCGTAATTCCTGCCTCAAGGTTGGAGAAGCTCAGGGAAGAGGGAGCAGAGCCACAGACCGAGCGAGCTATGGTTGGAAAACAGGAGGCCTTTGTCGTCACGGCCGTAGTCCATCTGCCTTTCGCTAAGGGCGACATAATCTCGTCGAGCGAATACCAACTCTATATGAGCAAATATCCTGGGCGTTTTTCCGCCAGGCAGGAGACAATCGTAGCAGAGGATGCGTGTTATCTCGTTATAAACAAAGGCAATTCACCGTTCGATCATGGTGACATAATAACGGAGAGTGAAGAACGCCTCTGTAGCGCCTACGATAAGGAGTTCTCAGCTGGCATAGGAGCAGAGGGCGTGTTGGCCTTCCTGAAGCAGCTCAATCTGGACGAATTGGCTGCTTCCCTCAGGGAGGAGATCGCCGAAAGTTCGGGACAAAGGAAGCGCAAGCTTATAAAACGCCTTCAAGTGGTCGAAGACTTCAGGAAGAGTGATAACAAGCCCGAATGGATGATTCTGGAAGTGCTGCCTGTCATACCGCCTGAATTGCGGCCTATGGTTCAATTAGATGGAGGTCGATTCGCCACCTCTGACTTGAACGATCTCTATCGTCGCGTCATAAATCGCAACAACAGGTTGAAGAAGCTTCAAGAGCTCAAAGCTCCTGAGATCATAATACGCAACGAGAAGAGGATGCTTCAGGAGGCTGTCGACGCGCTTTTCGATAACGGAAGGGTCGGCAAGGCTGTCCTCGGCGCGGGCAATAGGCCGCTCAAAAGCTTGACCGATCTTTTGCGCGGTAAGAAGGGGAGATTTCGTCAGAACCTCTTAGGCAAACGGGTTGACTATTCGGGTCGCTCTGTAATAGTCGTAGGTCCAAATTTGAAAATTTATCAATGTGGCTTACCAAAACAAATGGCACTGGAGCTCTTTAAGCCTTTCGTTATGCACAAATTAGTCGAGAACAGTCTGGCCGTAAACATGAGAAGCGCCAAACGCATGATCGAGAGGGGAAGCGACGAAGTTTGGGGCGTGCTGGAGGAGATCATAAAAGATCACCCTGTGCTCCTGAACAGAGCGCCAACCCTTCATAGATTGAGTATTCAGGCTTTTGAACCGGTCTTGACGGAGGGGAAAGCTATCAGCCTTCATCCGTTAGCGTGCACGGCTTTCAATGCAGACTTCGATGGTGACCAGATGGCCGTCCATGTCCCTCTTTCCCTGGAGGCGCAGTCCGAGGCAAGGGTCATCATGCTTTCGGCCCACAACCTGCTCTCTCCTGCCCATGGGCGCCCGATTGTGACGCCGACTCAAGACATCATCCTCGGTATATACTATCTCACCGGCATGAGGGGCGGTCTCAAAGGCGAAGGTATGTATTTCAAGGATACAGACGATGTCCTCTCGGCGTTGGATCATGGCATAGTTCATATAAACAGCAAAATCAAGTTCCTCTTGAATAATGGAGAATGGATAGAGACGTCGCCTGGAAGGGTCTTGTTTAACAGTGCGATGCCGGCTGAACTGCCTTTTATCAACGAGAGGCTCGATAAAAAGGCCATCAGCAGGCTCTTTGAGGTGGCTCACGACAAAGTCGAACACTCCTCGATGGTGCAGATGTTGGATGCCGTGAAGGCTCTGGGCTTCCGATGGGCCACCAATTCCGGCGCGAGCTTCAACGTCAACAGCGTAGTCATTCCGCCCGAGAAGGACAAGATCGTCAAAGAGATCTTGGCTCAGGAAGAAGAGCTCTATAACCAATACGGCATGGGCGTGCTCACAGAGGAAGAATATTTGAGACAAAAAGAGCTGCTCTGGTCCGATGCGGCGAGGCGCATTGCAGATCACATAATGGAGGACATGGACGATGCCAATCCGCTTAAGCTTATGGTCGAGTCTGGAGCACGGGGCAGCAAGAGCCAGCTCGCACAGATGGCCGGCATAAGAGGTCTCATGGCCGATCCTTCTGGGCGCATCATAGACTATCCGATAACGGCCAATTTCCGCGAAGGGTTGAACATGCTCGAGTACTTCATCTCGACCCATGGTGCCAGAAAGGGGCTTGCCGACACGGCACTGCGCACCGCAAAATCAGGCTATCTCACGCGCCGTCTGGTTGACGTCGGCCAAGATCTGATCATCGTAGCTGATGACTGTGGGACGACGGATGGAATCTACATGAGCGCCTTCGTCCAGGACGGCAAGGTCGCTATTTCGCTGAGCGAGAGGATATACGGGAGGACTGCCCTTAAGGACGTCTTCGATCCGAAGACCGGACAGCTTATCGTGGCCCAGGGTGACTTCATATCTCAGGAGGCAGCGGAGGCGATCGAGAAGGCCGGCATCGAAGGCGTGTGGATCCGTAGCCCTATGACCTGTGGTCTCCGTTATGGCATCTGCCGAAAGTGCTATGGCTTCGATTTGTCGATGCAGGAGCTGGTTTCTATAGGCGAGGCCGTGGGCGTCGTGGCTGCTCAGTCCATCGGTGAGCCCGGCACACAGCTTACGCTGAGGACTTTCCACACGGGTGGCGTTCATATGGCGGGCGAAGATATTACACAAGGCTTGCCGCGCATAGAGCAGCTTTTTGAGGCGCGGAAGCCGAAGAAAGAGGCCATTCTTTCGGAGATAGATGGGATCGTCGCCGAAATAAGGGAGATGGAAGGCAAGAGAAAGATCGTCGTTCACTCGAGCGATGGGGGCGAGCATGCGACTTATACTATCCCATCCAACCAAAGCATCGTGGTGGAAGAGGGAAGCGCAGTAAAGCGAGGCCAGGTCCTTACGGAGGGTTATGTCGATCCTCAAAAGCTGTTGGAGGTCAAAGGCCTCTCCGCAGTGCAGAGCTATTTGCTCGACAATATCCAAGAGGAATATAGGTCTCAGGGGGTATCTATAAACAACAAGCACATCGAGGTTATACTCCGCAAGGTTGCCCCTGCAAACAGAGTTCGAATAATAGAAGAGGGCGATAGCTCCTTTGTCGCGGGTGAATTGGCGTGGATGGACGATCTCTGTAAGGAAATCGAAGAGATCCGTCGCGATAACGAACGCTACCTTACAGAGGCAGAAGAACTGCTTGAAGGTTCTGTTTTGAGGGATGTCATGGGCACCGGTGGACTCGAGGGCGCTCTGCAGTTCAAAGGGGAAAACCTAAGCCGCGATGTCCTTCGCCAAATACTGCGACCTGGCAGTGCCGTTAGCGAACTGCTCGTGGAAGACCGAGAGGGGCTCTTACGGGTGATCGTGGGTGAGGCCTCCTTCCGGAGGGAAATGGAAGGGCTCGAACTGGTAGAGCCCTTTGGCGATGAAGTTGGGCACCATATAGATGCCGGTGTGCCCTTGAGGCTTTCGCAGTTGAACTTGATTACTCAGTTATCTCAACGGCCCATCTTAGTTCGCGATGTCAAGCGCCTCGATGCTCTTTGCGATAAGGCTTATCTCGCGGCAGATGTGGTTGTCGATGGAGAGGTGCTCGCTCATCGCGACCGGCTGCTCACTGCGGACGTCCTCCAGAGCTTGCGCAGCGCCGATGTCGCCGAGATTAAGGTATGGTATGCCCCTGAAGTGATCAACGTGGTGGACCGTATGCAAGAATATCTCATCGCTCAAATATGGGGTCATCCGTTGTCGCGCGTTATAACCGCTTCGGGTGAACTGATGGCCGACGCGCCCAGCATAGTGGATGGGAGCATAGTGAGAGGCATCATCGAGGGGAACATCATCGCTATAGAAGTGGAAGGGAAGGTGCTCTCGCGCGAGGGGATCCTCAAAGAGCTGTTCAACGAGATAGCCTACGGAAAGGTCTTGCTCGAGCCAGTGTATGGCGCGTTGAGAGATGTAGTGGTAGAGGCTGGGCGAGAGATCAACCAGGAGATCGTGGACAAGTTGGTGGCAGCGGAGCCTCAGGAGTTGGTCTTGCGCCCCATTTACGCCCAGTCGAGGCTTGAGCGCATAATACAGCGCGTTTCGTTTGTGCGAAGGTTGAGGGAGGAGCCACAATGGAAACCGGTGGTTTTGGGTGTCACCAAGGCCGCTTTGGCGACCGAAAGCTTCTTGTCCGCGGCTTCCTTCCAGCAGACCGCTCAATCACTGGCCTCCGCTGCCGTGAGGGGCGATATCGATCTCTTGCGAGGCCTTAAAGAAAATGTCATTATTGGGCACTTGATCCCAGCCGGAACGGGAGTCGAGGCGTATCGTAAGATAGAGGTCTCTGCAGTCGGGGAGGCTCCTGGGAAAGAAGAGGGAGAGCTTCGAGAAGGAAGAGTTATCTCTGTAGCTTAAAAATTTACTTCCGCCCTTGACAGCACTTGAGTCTGTTGCTATCATCCGTCGGTGCGATGGGGCGAGAGGAAGGAGTTTTGTTGTGCCCTTAGGCGATCTGGCCACACCGCGCTGCGTGGTGGGGGCAAGACAGGTATATAAAAAGCTTCTGGCGGGGGAGCTCGAGAAGGTGTTTTTGGCACGCGATGCGGATCCCTCGTTAGTGCAACCGATATTGGTAGAAGCTCAAAGGCAGTCGCTTATGGTGGAATGGGCTGATTCCATGAAGCTCTTAGGGAGAGCCTGTGCGGTACAGTGTAAAACAGCGGCAGCAGGAATTCGCAAAGCGTAACTATATTTGAGGAGGATGAGTTCTGTGCCAACGATTAATCAGCTCGTCCGCAAGGGGCGAGAGGAGAAAAAGGCCCGTTCGGGGGCCCCTGCACTTCAGGGTAACCCTCAGCGCAGGGGTGTCTGCACGAGGGTGTATACTGTGACGCCAAAGAAGCCCAACTCGGCGCTCAGGAAGGTTGCGCGCGTTCGCTTGACGAGCGGAATCGAGGTGACCTCTTATATTCCAGGCATCGGGCATAACTTACAGGAGCACTCCGTAGTCCTTATACGCGGTGGTCGCGTCAAGGATCTGCCTGGCGTTCGTTATCACATAGTTAGAGGTGCCCTCGACTGCGGTGGCGTCGACGGGCGCAAAAAAGCGCGATCTAAGTACGGCGCTCGTAAGCCGAAGTAGAGAGGGGGAGCATTGAATGCCACGAAAAGGATCGGTAAGGAAAAGGAGTGCAAATCCAGATCCAGTTTACGGAAACGCCGCTCTCTCTAAGATGATAAACTCAGTCATGTGGGACGGAGGCAAGAGCAAAGCGGAAAAGGTTGTATATGCTGCCCTCGAAAAGGCGGCGAAGCGCCTCAATGTGTCGCCGCAAGAGGTCTTTGAAAAGGCGCTTGAGAACGTCAAGCCGATAGTTGAAGTGCGGCCTCGGAGGGTAGGCGGCGCCACCTATCAGGTGCCGGTTGAGGTGGATCCGCAGAGAGCTCAGAGCTTGGCGATACGCTGGATCATCCAGTATGCCCGCGCCCGCAAGGGCATACCGATGGAAGAGAGGCTTGCCAGGGAATTGGCCGATGCATACAAAGGCGAGGGCGGCGCCGCCAAGAAGCGCGAAGACACTCATAAGATGGCGGAGGCAAACCGCGCGTTTGCTCATTATCGTTGGTAATGGTTAGTTTCTATTTTTAGTTGGATGGTGAGATGGTGAGAATATGGCGCAAAATACTACAGTAGATGCCGTCGATTTGCGCCTCATCCGCAATATCGGCATAGCTGCTCATATAGACGCAGGAAAGACGACTACTACAGAACGCATACTTTTTTACACAGGCCAGAAACACAGGATGGGAGAGGTCGACGAGGGTTCAACCACTACAGACTGGATGGAACAAGAGAGAGAACGAGGCATAACGATTACCTCGGCGGCAATTACGTGTTGGTGGAAGGGACATATGGTCAATATTATTGATACACCCGGCCACGTAGATTTCACCGTGGAGGTCGAGCGGTCTCTCCGCGTCTTGGATGGCGCCATAGCTGTATTTTGTGCCGTAGGCGGCGTGGAGCCACAATCTGAAACGGTGTGGCGGCAAGCAGATCGCTACCGCGTGCCCCGGATCGCCTTCGTCAACAAGCTCGACAGGGTGGGCGCCGACTTCTATGCCGTGGTGAAGCAACTTAGAGAGCGCTTGGGTGCCAATGCCGTGCCGGTTCAGATACCCATTGGACTCGAAGGGGCTTTTACCGGCATCGTGGATTTGGTGCGCATGAAGGCTGTCTTTTATAAAGACGAACAGGGCCTGGAGCTCATTTTCGCTGACATACCGGCCTCCATGGCGGAAGAGGCAAAATCTGCGAGGGATGCCATGTTGGAGGCAGCGGCAGAACTTGATGACGAGCTTATGGAGCTTTATCTGGGTGGCCAAGAGATACCCGAGGATCTCCTTAAGAGCGTTATCAAGCAGGGAGCGACGAGCATGAAGATAGTGCCGGTTTTGTGCGGATCGGCCCTCAAGAACAAGGGGGTCCAACTCCTTTTGGATGCCGTGGTGGATTACCTTCCCTCACCGCTGGACCTTCCGCCTGTGGAGGGCATTGACCCTAACACGGGGGAAGCCGTCTTCCGCAAACCCGACATAAACGAACCATTCGCTGCCCTAGCTTTCAAAGTCATGGTCGATCCATATGTGGGGCGCTTAGTCTTCACTCGCGTCTATTCTGGTCGCATAGAAAACGGCGTAACCGTGCTCAATGCCACTACTGGAAGGAGAGAGCGGGTGGGGCGTATCCTCAGAATGCAGGCGGATAAGCGCGAGGATCTGGGCTCTGTGTCTGCTGGCATGATAGTGGCTCTGCCTGGCCTTAAAGAGACGCGGACGGGCGATTCGCTTTGCGATCCGTCGGCCCCTGTATTGCTCGAAAGCCTGACCTTTCCGGAGCCGGTCATCGCGTTGGCTGTGGAACCGGCTACAAAGGCCGACCAAGAAAGACTCTCTAAGGGGCTTTCGGCTTTGGCCGAAGAGGACCCGACGTTTCACGTCTCCGTGGATCACGAGACCGGACAGACCATCATATCCGGCATGGGAGAGCTTCACCTGGAGATCATACAAGACAGGCTGAAGAGGGAGTTCGGCGTGTCCGCGCGCGTCGGCAATCCCCAGGTGGCTTATACGGAGACAATACGCACCTCCTCCGGTCCCGTAGAGGGCAAGTTCGTCAGGCAGAGCGGTGGCCGCGGCCAATATGGTCACGTTGTGATAGAGATGGAGCCGTTGCCCGACGGAAAGGGCTTCGTCTTTGAGGATCGCATCGTCGGAGGAGCTATACCGAGGGAGTTCATACCCGCTGTGCAGAAAGGGCTCCAAGAGGCCGCAACTGCAGGGGTGTTAGGAGGTTATCGCGTCGTCGGCGTCAAGGTGAAATTGATAGACGGCAGCTATCATGAGGTGGATAGCTCGGAGATGGCCTTCAGGATCGCCGCTTCTATGGCATTCAAGGAGGCGATGAGGAGGGCGCATCCGGTCCTGATGGAGCCGATTATGGAGGTAGAGGTGGTGTTGCCGGAGGAGTACCTCGGTGAAGTCATGGGAGACCTCGTGGCCCGCAGGGGAAAAGTCGTAAGTATGGATGTCCGCGGCAATGGGCGCGTGATCAAGGCGCTCGTGCCCCTCGCTGAAATGTTTGGATACGCTACCGACCTGCGCAGCATGACCTCCGGTCGCGCCGTGTACTCCATGCGGTTCAGCCATTACGAAGAGGTGCCAAAGGAGCTCGCAGAAAAGCTCCTATCGAGGTAAACCATAAAAGGGACGTTTAAAAACAAGTAGGAGGGAAAAGACATGGCCAAAGAGAAATTCACAAGGAGCAAGCCGCACTT
>LGFQ01000062.1 GCA_001508935.1 Synergistales bacterium 54_24 | reverse complement strand
GTGCCCTTTGCCAGGACGTTGGAAGCGGCATACAGGGTGAAGGCGGAAGATATCTATTCTGGAATTAGAGCATTATTTTAATTAAACGCCTTAGGAGGTGGTGATGAGAGAAAAGAGACACTTTGCTGCAAGAGGAAGATTTCAAAAATACCAGAGGGAGGTGGATTGTCCGGCTATAGCCGGGCGTAAAGCGATGAAAAAGGTGCTGTGTGGGATTTTAGCGTTGGCGTTACTTTTTGGGGTGGCAGGAATTGAAGCGGCATCAGCCGCGGCGCTCAAGAACGAGTATAAGCTCACGATGAACGTCTCCACTGATACCGCGTGGGGCAAGGGTGGCGTGAAGTTCGCAGAGCTCGTGAAGGAGTACACCGGCGGCAAGGTGAACGTGAAGGTGTATCCCAACGCTCAGCTCGTGGGCGGAGACCAGATGCGCCAGGCGGAGATGGTTTCAAGCGGCGCTATAGACTTCATGCTCAATTCCACCATCAACATCGCTCCCATAATTCCGGAATGCAATGCCTTCTCTCTCCCCTTTATGTTCCCAAGCTACGAGGCTGTGGATGCCGTTACGGGCTCCGCTGGCGGAGAAATGGTTCTTAAGGCTCTCGAAAAGCATAATATGGTAGGCCTCGGTTGGGGCGAAAACGGCTTTCGCGAGCTCACGAACAATGTGCGTCCAGTAGCGCACCCGGATGACCTAAAAGGCCTGAAGATAAGGGTCGTCACGCCGATCTATGTTGATATCATGAGGGCCCTGGGGGCCAACGCCATCGCCATGAACTGGGGCGAAGTCTTCACCGCGTTGCAGCAGGGCGTCATCGACGGACAGGAAAACCCTATCGTGGGGATCATCATACCGAACAAGATCTACGAGGTGCAAAAATACCTCACCAACTGGCACTACTCCTATGACGCGCTCATTTTGGCCGTGAATAAGCAGATCTGGGCGGGCTTCGACCCCGAGATTCAAGAGCAGATCAAGAAGGCCGCTAAGGATGCTATGCGCTGGCAGATCTACGACGTGAGCCGCGTGGGCTTGAAGGACGGAATAGAATTCTTAAAGTCCAAAGGTATGGTCATCACCGATCCTACGCCAGAGCAGTTGGCCGCCTTCCGTGAGCGCACAAAAGCCGTTTACGACAAGTGGGTGCAGAACGTGGGGCCGGACGTAGTAAAGGCCTTTGAGGAAGCTGTAGCCAGCTACAAGTAAGGTGAGCAAGGGGGAGCTGCTACTAAGGCGGCTCCCCACTCCCGTTTGACGGCTCGGCGTGATTTGTGCGCCGGGAGAAGGGGTGATGTTTGGGCATGCTTAGATTTCTCGATAAGGCCGAAGAGTGGACGTGTGCCGTCATGCTCTTTTTCATGGCCATCTTAGCCTTTATTAACGTGATCGTAAGGTATCTTACAACTTTTTCTTTCTCCTTCTCGGAGGAGCTCTTGGTTAACCTCTTCGTATGGATCACGATGCTTGGAGCCTCTATAGCCACGCGAAAGGGAGCGCTTTTGGGCGTCACCTTTTTGGTCGACCGGTTGCCTACAGGGCTCAAAAAAGTTGCATCTTTAGCGGTCACCCTTTGCGGCGTAATCTTATTTCTGCTCCTTACATTTCATGGTGTTGATATGGTTAGGTCGGAATACAGGTCTGGAATGACCACCTACTCCATGGCCCTTCCTATGTGGATATTCGGCCTCGCTGTGCCGGTGTGCGCGTTTCTACTGATAGCGAGGACCATTCAGAGAGGTGTAGATGAATGGAAGACCCTTTCTTTGAATGCGCCCAAGGTTGAGCCCGATGTGGAGGTGAAGACGAAGTGAACATAGACCCTGGCGTAGTATTGTTAGGCCTTTTCTTCGTTATGATCGCCTTCAAGGTACCCATAGCGATAGCCTTAGGCCTGGCGGGAATGGCCGTCGTGTATTGGTTCGACTTGGGCGCCCAGATGTTCGCCCCTGTATTCTTCGCAAATATATCGAAGTTTTCTCTATTGGCTATCCCGTTTTTCATCCTGGCCGGTGTCATCATGGGGAGGGCTAAGATATCGGATAAGATTGTTCACTTAGTAATGCTGCTCATGGGCCCAATAAGCGGCGGCATGGCTATCGTGACGATCATAACTGCGCTCTTTTGGGGAGCCGTCTCCGGATCGGGACCAGCCACTGTGGCTGCCTTGGGCACTATCCTGATCCCTGGCATGGTGAAAGCCGGCTACGACCGAGGTTTTGCTGCGGCGCTTACGTCTTCTGCCAGCGGCCTCGCCATCGTGATCCCGCCGAGCATAGGGTTCATCGTCTATGGCGTCATCACGGGCGCCTCTATAAGCGAGCTCTTCTTAGCTGGCATCATTCCAGGGATAGTGGTGGGGCTCTTTCTCATAGTTGCAGCTTTCATCATCTCAGTAGCTCGTGGGTATAAGGGTGAGCGGTTCGGTACGGCCCGTGAGGTTTTACGCGCTTTCAAAGAGGCTTTCTGGGCGCTCATCACTCCGGTCATCATATTGGGTGGCATATACGGGGGAATATTTACGCCTACAGAGGCGGCTGCGGTAGGCGTGGTTTACGGCCTCTTCGTGGGCTTCGTGGTCTATAAGACGCTCACCCTCAAGGACTTGTATGAACTCTTGGTGGAGGCGTGCGTATCTTCAGCGGTGGTGATGCTGGTAGTGGCCTTCGCCGGGATATTCGGCTGGGCCATGACGGTAGTGGGCGTGGTGGAGAGGATATCCCAGGCGGTGATATCGTTGAGTTCTAACCCTTATGTTGTCATAGCCCTCATAAATGGCGTCCTAATCGTGGCAGGAATGCTCTTGGACGCCATCTCCATCTACTACCTGCTTTTGCCCATTTTTATGCCGGTTATGGCTCACTTCGGCTGGGATCCGGTTTGGTTCGGCATAGTGATGACGATAAACCTGGCTATAGGACAAGTTACACCGCCAGTGGCGGTCAATCTCTATGTGGGGTGCAACATCGCGGGCGTATCGATGGAGGAGATCTCTCGCGCCGTCATCCCTTTCCTCGTAGCTTCGATAGCGGCCTTGGTGGTTATCGTTTACGCTCCTAACATAACGTTATGGCTTCCGCGCCTATTGATGCGATAAAGGCGCATAAGAACAGGTATTTTATGGGCAGGCCTCGAGGGCGCTTTCTATGACCAGCGCCACACCGTCTTCGTCGTTGCTCTTGGTTATAATGCTTGCCCTTTCTTTCACCTCAGATCTCGCATTCGCCATGGCCACAGGGATTCCTGCAGCGTCGAGCAGCGAGACGTCGTTTCCAGAATCGCCTATGGCCATTATCTCTTCTTTCTTTATGCTTAAGTTTTGGGCCAGCATGGCCAAAGCCTTTCCTTTGCTCACCTCGGGATGGCAGATCTCCACGTATGTAGCGTTAGGGGCTTGAGAGATAGCGATGAAAAGCTTTGTGCCGAAGTCGGTCTTTAGAGATTCGCACATTGCGCCTGCTTCCTCCGGCGAATCGGCTATGCCGAGCATCTTTGTGGGTTCCCCTTCGAGCGTATATAGCGCGTCTCCCAAAGGGACCGCTTCCACCCCAGCGATGACGGCATAGGCTTTGGCCTTTTCGTCGAGGCTGCGGACGTATAAGGTGTCGTCCAAATACGTCTGGATGTACCACCCCATTCCCTTGAACAGTTCCATGACCTTGTGGGCCAAGCTTTCCGGTATGGGGCGATGGTAATAAGTCTTCCCGCTTACCGAGCGCACGAGCGCTCCGTTATAGGTGATTAACGGGACATCAAGGCCGAGTTTTTGGGCTATGGTGAGGGCCGAGCGATACATGCGCCCCGTTGCGATCGTCACGACTATCCCGGACTCTGCAGCGCGCCTTATGGCAGTCTCAGTGCGAGGCGAAATCGCATTTTTTGAATTGAGAAGCGTTCCATCCAGGTCTATGGCTATCAGTTTCAGCGACAAGAAAAACTCCCCTTTTGGTCAGGATAAAATTCCTGCCTATTATGATACATTTTATATGGCTGCGGTTACAGGGTTACAGATACGTTCAAAGGTGGGGATGGAGCTGACAGATGTCGCCTCGAAGAGGACGATCTTAGTGGTCTCTGCTGTCGCCTCTTTTCTTTCTCCCTTTATGATATCTTCAGTTAACATATCGCTCCCTTCCATTGGTCGGGAGTTCGACGCCAGCGCCGCCCTCTTGGGATGGGTAGCCACGACATACCTGTTGGCCACCGCTGCCTCATTGGTTCCCATGGGCAAGTTCGCTGACATAGTAGGGAGAAAGAAGATCTTTGCCCTGGGTGCTGTTTTATTCGCCGCTTCGAACTTTTCGGCCGCCGCATCACCGTCACTTCTATCCCTCATATTTTTTAGGGTCATCCAAGGGATCGGCGGCGCTATGATCGTTACTACATCGGTGGCCATCTTGGCATCCGTTTTCCCACCGGGCGAACGGGGAAGGGCTATGGGGATAAATACGGCCTCGATATACTTGGGCATGTCTATGGGGCCCTTCTTGGGCGGGACGTTAGTGCAGCGCTTAGGTTGGAGGAGCGTGTTTTTGGCCGGAGGCCTCGCCAGCGTATGTGTATTTTACCTCGTAAAAAGGCACCTTCGAGGGGAGTGGGCCGACGCCAAGGGAGAGAAATTTGACGCAAAAGGAAGCCTTCTTTATGTGGCGTCGCTCATATTTTTCATGTACGGCGTTTCGCTTTTGCCTGCTAACCTGGGGATATATTTTATGATGGCGGGTGGAGCGCTCTTGGTTGCCTTCGTGAAGCGCGAGCTTTCCATCTACAATCCTGTCTTTGAAGTGCGCCTTTTCGTTATAAATCGGACATTTGCTTTCTCCAACCTTGCAGCCCTCATCAACTACTCCGCTACGGCGGCTGTGGCCTTCCTCCTTAGCCTCTATCTCCAATACGCCAAAGGGTTATCACCTCAGAGCGCCGGGCTTATCTTGATGGTGCAGCCGGCCTTTCAGGCTTTGCTTTCCCCTTCGGCGGGCAAGCTTTCCGACAGGATCGAGCCGGGCATAATAGCTTCTTTGGGCATGGCCTTGACGGCCATCGGGCTTTTTATGCTCTCCATGCTCGAGCTTCATACGTCGCTTTATTTTGTGGCGCTCTCGCTTTCCTGTCTTGGCGTTGGATTTGCGCTTTTTTCCTCGCCCAACACAAACGCTATCATGAGCTCCGTACCGAGGGAGTATTACGGCATAGCTTCGGGATCTTTGGCTACGATGAGGCTTTTGGGGCAGATGACGAGCTTGGCCTTGGCGACGGTGCTCTTTGCGTTTACCATGGGCCAGGCGCAGATAGGGTCCGCCAATCTGCACATTTTCGTAAAAAGCGTAAATGTAGCTTTCGCCATCTCCGCCATCCTCTGCGCCATTGGCATATATTTTTCCTACGCCAGGGGCAAGCTCCATATATAATGTAGGCGAAAGCGGAGAAAGGAAGCGTCTTTTACCTGTGCCTTTCTAACTCGCTCACGTTAATATTTGCTCGTCAAAGGAGGTCTTTAGCGCTGACAAGAAGAGCGTTCTCCACCGAGTTGGTGGACAAAGCCCGCCAGCGAGAGCGCGAAGAAAGAGAAAAGCTCAGGCTCGCTTATATTCAGCGGGTGGTCCAGGCTTTGGATGCGCTTTCTGACTTTGCGCCATTTGAAGAAGCGTATATATTTGGCTCTCTGGTCAGGGCGGGAAGCTTCAGGCCTGGAATTTCCGATATCGATATAGCTATTGTCGGCCTGAGGGACGAAGACTTCTTCAGGGCGGCCTCTTTTTTGTCCAAGGAATTGGGTTTAGAGATCGATTTAGTACAGCTTGAGAGCCATCGTCTTGAGCATGAGATCAGAGAGGAGGGGCTCAAGTGGAAGAAGGGCGGTTAGCTCTTCTTAAGGCAGCTATCAGCAAGCAGGTTATGCTCATAGAGCAAATTTATGACCGGGTTGAAAAGAGAAAAAGAGCCGAGAGCGAGGCGGAGCTTGAAAGCCTTGGCTATCAGCTACATAACCTCTACTGCGCCTTTGAAGACTTGTTTAAGCTTGTGGCTGAAGCCTTTGAAAATCATATCGATGACGTCGGTCGCTATCGTGTCCAACTGCTGTGGAAGATGTCTTTGGAGATCGAAGGAGTTCGGCCGTCGCTGCTCTCGGAAGGAAGTGTTCGCCTGCTGGATAATTTGCGTTCTTTCCGTCATTTCTTTCGCCATGCTTACGGTTATGAGCTGGACCGGCGAAAACTTCGCATCGTTCTTGAGGATGCCCTCAAGCTCCGCGACTTCTATCGTTCGGATATAGATAGGTTCCTGACCGCGCTTTCTCAAGGATAGAAGTTTATCTTTGGTAAAGTAGGAAACTACTCGATCCGCTGTTTTCCTTATGGAAAAAGCTAATCATTGAGGGATGAGATGTCAGAAGTTTTAGCACAGGTTGACCTGTTGGCCTTTCTAATTTATACAGCCGTTGCCATATATTTACTGGCATGTAGAGCTCCCACGATGGAGCGCAATCTGTGTGGCGGCGTGATATTGTGTCTTGCCCTGTGGTCTTTCTGTGAAGCTCAAGCGCACCTTTCTCAGAGCGCCGAGAGGGCTTTCGTGTGGTTCAGCTTCGGCTCCTTCGGCTGGATAATCTTCCCTTTGCCCTTGCTCTTCTTATACTTGGCCATTACAAGAGGCACAAAACCTAATTTTAAGGTACTGGCACTTCCATTTCTTTTGTGCGGCTTTTTAATAACGGCGCAGTGGAGGGGCAACCTCATCAGGGAGGTTATAAGAGCTCCCTTTGGTTGGATCGCTCTGTGGGCCGATTCGACTGCATTTTATATCTATGTGATTTATTGCGGCACGGTTTTGTCTTTGTGCGGCTTTTTAGCTCTCAAGTTCTGGCTTGAAGCAAAAGACCCGAGACGGCGAACACAGGGGAAGGTGCTCTTCTTTACGGTTGCCCTCGGAGGATTTATAGGCTTTTTCTCCGAGATAGCAGCACCTCTGTTGGGGATGTTTCGCGTGCCCCCTCTCGCCTGCGTGGCGGGCTTGATATGGGCGATAGGGATTGTGCTGGCCGTGACGAAATACGGGCTCCTTTCGATAGAACTTGGCTATTTCAGAGACCTTTATGAGCGATTGTTTGAGTCTCTACCCGACCCCGTGGCGCTCTTTGACGAAGAAGGGGTGTTTTTGTCCGCAAACCGGGCCATGGCCGAAAGCCTTGGATTATCGCGAGAGGAATTGATGGGCAAGAGCTTAAGGCAAGTGTTGGATGCCAAGGTGTGCGAACTTCGCGTGGCCAAGCTCAAAGAGGCGTTGAATTCAGGTCAAATGCAGGTGTTCGAAGACGAAAGAGACGGACGCTACTTTAAAGATTATTTTGTGCCGGTGTTTTTTCGAGATGCCAAAAAAAGGATAGTATTGGTCATAGCGCGTGACATAACTGAAGAGGTTAAAGCCATGCAACGGTTGGAGTTTTATGCCCTTCACGATTATCTGACCGGTCTTCCCAACAGGGTGATGCTTGAAAGTGAATTTAACAGGATGGCTTCGAATTGCGACGAAAACTCACTCATGGCCGTTCTCTTTATCGACCTCGACAATTTTAAATCCCTCAACGACACGTTAGGGCACGATGGCGGCGATGAGATTCTCGTGGAGGTCGGCAAGCGCCTTAGCCAAAAAGCACAAGGTGGGGTAGTGGGCCGATTCGGCGGCGATGAATTTATCTTGATCTTGCCGAATATAAAAGGCGTCAACCAAGTCAAGCGCGCGATATCGGAAATCATCTCGGCGTTTAAAGCTCCCCTGAGAGCAAAGGGCATCGATATCCATCTGTCCCCGAGTGTAGGGGTCAGCCTTTATCCGAAAGATGGGACGAGCTTCGATGAGCTCGTCCGCTATGCCGATGTCGCTATGTATAGAGCCAAAAGGAGCGGCGCCGGATCGTATCGCTTCTTCGAATAACCCAGTAATCCATAGGTCAGGTCCTTACTCTTTGTGTTTTCTCTATCTAACGTGCTTTCAACAGCGTTATGATGCTAACGATGCAATGGTAAAGCCGTGAAAAGTTCACCTACAATCGCAATCGGCCAAAGCACGGTTGCGGCGACTCAAAGTACCCTTCTTCCGCCCAGGCGAGCCTCCACTGTCCCTACGGTGCGCAGGTTGCGCTCGTCTACGGTCAAAGGATCGTCTTCCACCACTACGAAATCGGCGATTTTCCCTTCCTCCAGGCTTCCTAAGAGCTTTTCTTCGCCCATAACGCACGCTGAGCCGAAGGTATAGCAGTAAAGCGATTCTTCTACGGTTAGCGCTTCTTCTTTGGATATTTCATATACTGAGTGAGCTTCAAATTTTCCCCTTGTGACGGCCGCATATAGCGTCTCAAAGGGATCGATCGGCTCGACTGGCGAATCCGTCCCGAAGCCCACCGGCACTTCAGCTTTCATTATGCTTCTAAAGGGATAAATCCATTTGGCCCTTTGGTGGCCTACCCTTTCCGGGAGCCACCAGTCTGTGAGGACGAAATGAGGCTGAACCGTGACGGCGACGCCCATTCGCGCCATCCGCTCGATTTGATCGGGTCTCGATAACGAGGCGTGTTCGATCCTGTGCCTCAGGTCGCTGGGCCCCAGCGCCTCGTATGCGTCGAGGATCATGTCTATAGTGGCGTCGCCTATGCCGTGGATGGCGAGTTGTAATTTGGCTTCGTTGGCCTCCGCTGCGAGCGAAAGGAGCTCGTCTCTTTTAACGTTATACTGACCGAAAGTCTCGGGGTCGTCCTCATAGGGGCTCGAAAGCCGTGCCGTGCGGGCTCCGAGGGAACCGTCCGCCAATATCTTTATGCCTTGGATCTTGAGCAGGTCGCTCCCAAAGCCTCGCCTTATACCTAAATCCTTTAATGCCTTCAAGGCGTCTCTTTCGGGGTTGAGGTAGACCCTGACTCTCAATGGAAGCTCTTCTTCCAACTCGATCAATGCCGCCAGCTCTCTTGCGCCGCAGCTTACGAAGCCGAGGGTGGTTACACCGCGCGAGGCGGCGTGAAACGCGCCCGCTCGCAAATATCCTTTCCAGTCTTCGATGGTTAGAGACCTCCTGAACTTCTCTTTGGCGGTATTTAAAGCTTCCTCTACGATCACACCTGAAGGAGAGCCGTCTTTGCCCTTCAAGACATTTGGCGAGGAAGGGTCTAATCCTAACTCTTTTAAGGCCGGCGTGTTGATGACTGC
>LGFQ01000061.1 GCA_001508935.1 Synergistales bacterium 54_24 | reverse complement strand
CGATCAGCTTAAGAAATTTCATGCGCTATCTGCACCTCTGCAAGGCATCCATTGAAGACCAGGCCAATCATCTGACAATAACCCTGATTCACGACACAACTTGGCCATCTCTTCGTACACTTCTCTGGCGTTGGCTTTGAGGCCCGCATCTGTCAACATAGCCACTATCCACGTGCCTTCTCTCATCCAAGGCCTCAGCCGCCGCACCGCTTCTTTCAGGATGCGTTTCCCCCTGTTTCTCTCTGTAGATCCCCCTTGTCGACTGCCCACTGCCAAGCCAAAGCGCGTTGCGCCATCAGGTCCAGGAGCGAATAACAAACGCACCAGCGCCCCTCTCTTCCTGCGACCGGTGCGAAATACGTAATCGTACTCCCATCCTCTCACCAAACGCGCCGAGCGGGGATAAGAAAATCCACCCACTCTATACCGTCAGGCGCTTGCGCCCTTTCCTTCTGCGATTGCGCAATATGCGACGACCGCTTGGCGAACTCGACCGGACGAGAAAGCCCATTGAGCGCTTTCTCCGCGTGTTGTGCGGTTGATAAGTGCGTTTCACAGTCACCAACTCCTCATTAATTTGACAAGGCCATAGACATTGCAAGCTCAGATACTATAGCACAGCTGACCTCACAGAGCAACGGTCCTCCGCTTGACAGCGGAGGACAAGTGCGTAATATTATTTGCTGTGAACGTAACACGATGCTCTTACTTCACTTCTACCCAAGGAGGTCTTTCGATGGTAAAAAGCAAGCTTTTTATTTTCTTCATAGTGGCTGTCCTCCCAATGGTAATGGCCACCGCGGCCTTTGCACACTTCCAAGCGATCTTGCCCAGCGACAATATACTCACCCAAGATGAAGATCACAACGTGACTTTGTCCCTGCTCTTCATCCATCCCTTCGAGCAGCAACTGATGGACATGGAAAGGCCTGCAGCCTTCGGCGTCATGGCCAGAGGCCAAAAGACAAATCTGCTCCCTACCCTCTCAGAGTTCTCTCCAGCCGAGGGTTTCAAGGCTTGGAAGACATCTTACGAGATTCGCCGCCCAGGCGACCACATCTTCTATGTGGAGCCCACACCCTACTGGGAACCTGCCGAAGGCAAGTATATCATCCACTACGCGAAGAGTGTGGTCAACGCCTTCGGAATGGAGGAGGGGTGGGATGCGCCGGTTGACTTGCGAGCCGAGATCCTTCCGTTGACGCGACCCTACGGCCTCTGGAAGGGCAATGTCTTCCAAGGTCAGGTGCTGGTGGAGGGGGTGCCGCTCTCAGGCGCTTTCGTGGAAATCGAGTACTACAACGAAGGCTTGAAGCGACGAGCTCCCGCTCCTCCATTCGTAACCCAGGTCGTCCGCGCCGATGAACGGGGCGTTTTCACCTATGGCCTCCCCTGGGAGGGTTGGTGGGGTTTTGCGGCGCTCGCCGATGCGCCCGAGACGATGAAAAGCCCTTCCGGAGAGGACGCTCCCGTCGAACTGGGCGCCGTGATGTGGGTTCGCGCGAAAAAGGATGAATGAGGGATGCATATAGCCGAAGGTGTGCTTTCGCTTCCTCTCTTAATTGCCGGCGCCACCTGCGCCGTCGCCGGGACAACTTATGGGCTCAGCAAGCTCTCGATGGAGGCAGTCCCGCGTTGCGGGATCATTTCCGCCTCTCTCTTTGTGGCATCGCTCATTCACGTCAACGTAGGGGTTTCGAGCGTACACCTCCTGCTAAATGGCCTTGGCGGCGTCATATTGGGATGGTCGCTCTTCCCGGCTTATCTGGCGGCGTTGCTGCTCCAGGCCGTTCTCTTTCAATTCGGCGGCTTGATGGTCTTGGGCGTAAACACCACGACCATGGCTTTGCCCGGCGTTTTAGCGGGCCTCTTGGGCCGCTGGCTTCTGACGAGGAAGATCTCGCCATTTGCAGTGGGCTTCGTGGCCGGTTCAGGGGGCGTGTTCGGAGCCGCGCTGATGGTGGCTACGGCCCTCATGCTTTGCGGCGGGGCCTTCCGAAATTCTGCGGCGATACTTTTGGCAGCCCATCTCCCCGTAGTGCTCATCGAAGGGGTTGTGACGGGTTTCATCGTCTCTTTCATCGCCAAAACGGTGCCTCGCCTTTTAAGTGCGCCGCTCGTTGCGCTCTTGGCGCTGATGCTCCTCATAGCCTCGCCGGCTTCGGCCCATAGAATGAACGTCTTCGCCCTCCATGAGGGAGAGCAAGTGACAGGAGAGGTCTATTTCAGCGACGGGGCCCCGGCAAAAGGCTGTCCAGTTCGACTGCTGAGCGTCGACGATGAAGTGCTCCAAGAATGTCACACCGACAACAGAGGTGGCTTTTCCCTCTCCTTGCCACGGGAAGAAAAAGGCGAGGCAGTCAAGGTGGTCGCCGAAGACGGCATGGGACACCGCGCGGAGACGATCCTGGAGCTCTCGAGCGCCGTAAAAGCCATGACCATAGGCGAGCCGGAAATCGCAGGAACGATACCATCAAGCCTTCCGACGGGAGAGCTGGAAGCACTAATGAGAGATGTCGTAAGGCGTGAGGTTTCTCCTCTTAGAGAAGAGGTCATGCGCTTAAACGAAAAGATGTCTCATCCGGGCTTCACGGAGATCGTAGGCGGGGTGGGCTACATCGTCGGCCTGGTGGGCGTAATCTTATGGAAGGGGAATCGAAAGAAGAATGGCTGAACCTATTGGGCTCTCTTTGAAGGTCGCCTTTGCAGAGGGAAACTCTTTCCTGCATACGATGGACCCGCGGCTTAAGGTGTTTTTGGCAGCAGCGCTGGCGCTGGCCGCAGCTACTGTCTCAAACTGGTCATCCCTCGGGGCCCTGCTCGCCTTTTCCATCCTGCTCCTCTTCTTGGGGCGCATACCGTTGTCTTCCGTCATGAAGAGGTTGGCCCTCTTGGACGGCCTCATAATCGTGCTTTGGGTCACTCTTCCTCTATGGGGCGGCGGGGAAAGGGTCTCTTTGGGGATTTGCTCTCTTTCGATAGAAGGGGTCGTCATGGCCGGGATGATCACCCTTCGAAGCCACACGGCGGTCTTCGGTTTCACCTCGCTCTTGGGGACAACTCCGATTTATCGGACCATGAATGCCCTCAAATTCTTTCACATGCCCGAAAAACTGGTGCTCCTCCTCCACTTTACATATCGTTATGCACACGTCTTCTTCGACGAGGCATCAAAGCTTCACCGTTCCATGGCACTGCGGGCCTTTAAGCCGGGCTTTAACCTTCGCACCCTAAGGGCATACGGCAACCTCATGGGCATGATCCTTTTAAAAGCCTTCAACCGAGCCGAGAGGGTATCGGCTGCGATGGAGCTTCGAGGTTTTAACGGCACCTTTCCCAATATCTGCTCTGTCGAGAAGTTAAGCCTTGCACAAGTGGCATGTTGTGCCGGGCTCAGCCTGCTCCTCCTGGGGTGCGTTTTAATATGAGGCCGCTCTTGGAACTCAAGGGTATAACCTTTTCCTACCCAGGTGGCGAACCAGTCCTGAAGGGGATCGACTTTCGACTGGACTTCGGCGAAAAGGTAGGCTTATGGGGGCACAACGGCGCAGGGAAGACTACTCTCTTTCATGTCATAATGGGCCTGGAAAGGCCTTCAGCTGGTGAGATTTTATTCGAGGGAAGGCCCGTAGCCGGGCGCAAGGATCTAATGGCGCTGCGTCGAAAGGTGGGATTTTTGTTTCAAGACGCTGACGATCAGCTCTTTTGCCCAACCCTCCTGGAGGACGTAACCTTCGGCCCGCTGAACCTTGGCCTATCTTCCACCGAAGCGCGAGACAAAGCCATGGCCACGCTCGATCTCTTGGGCATAGCGAATTTAGCAGATCGGCCGCCCTACTCTCTCTCAGGCGGCCAAAAAAAACTTGGAGCTATCGCTACGATATTGGCCATGGATCCGATAGCGCTCATCTTGGATGAACCCACCGGCGGCCTCGATGAGGACGCCTGCGCCCTCTTGGAGCGGTTGCTGGTCGCGACCGGCACAGCCATCCTCGTAGCCTCCCACGATAAAGCCTTCATAGAGAAGGTCGCTTTTAAGGGATATCCCTTGAGCGATGGCCGTTTGCTCAATCTTCCCCGGGATGGTCAGCAGGCGTTGCCAAAAGGGGCATAGGGTCGACCATACGTCCTTGGAGGCCGATACCGAGGTGAAGGTGGGGACCGGTCACTCTGCCCGTGCTTCCTACATTGCCGATGACCGCTCCGGCTTCGACGAGGTCTCCTTCGGCCACGCCGATGTGAGATAAATGCATATAAGCTGAAATCACGCCGTTTCCGTGATCGAGATAGATGCACTTTCCGGCGAAGTAATGCTCTTCGGCGAGGACGACGCGCCCGGCCGCTACAGCCTTAACCGGATCACCCGTGGCCCCGCGGAGGTCAACCCCACGATGAGGGTTTTTAGGCTTGCCGTTCAAGACCCGCGTCAAGCCGTACTCGGAAGTCACCGCACCTGGGACCGGACGCACAAAGGGAAGCTCCCAGAGGCGTTTTAAAGAGCGCATCGCAAGCACTTCACGCACCCGCTTCTGCTCTTTCGTTATGCGGTCGAGCACATCCTTGGGGGGCGTCACCATCTTCTCGGGCAGACTCAACCGCTGTTCTTTGAACTCCTTGCCGATCACCTTCACGCTACGAGCGATGCGCAGTTGACCGTTCGAAGCCTTCGTGTAAACCGCAAGCTCATGCTCTCCCAAAGTGGAATTCAAGACATCTGTGCCCAAAAGCGCGGCTGATACGAAGTGTCCACCATCGGCTCGGACGTCCAGCGACAAAACCTCACCGAGCCAAGAAAGCTCTACTACTTCAGGCTTGGATTCCATATATACGGTCACAAGAAACGGCTCTCCGACGAAAATGCGCTCCGGACATAGCACGATTATTTCTTCGGCAAAGGCCGGCAAAAAAGACCCCAAAAGCGATAAAGCAAAGACGAGGAGCGCACAGGCGCTGATACTTCGCAACTTCAAGGCCGGGATGCCGACGCCAAAGGTAACCTTTTTCATCCCCGTAAGCGCCTCCAATCTCTTGAATTCCGACATGTGCAACGTTCCTGATGTGCCCCTACTGAATCCGCATGCCCAGCCACATAACAATGCCGACCAAGGCCCCCATAACTCCGCCCCAGATCTCTATCCAATTCAGATAGCGCTGCGAGAGAAACTCGAGGTAGTCCTCCAAACTTCCCTCATCGATGCTCACGAGCGACCTGCGCGCTACGGCGCCAAAGTCTATCTCCCTCAAGGCCTTGTTTATTATCCTTCTGAAGCTCCGACCCAAAAGTTCTGCCGCCTGATCCTCTTGAAAGGACATCTCCCTCAAGACCGAAGCCACCTGTCTTTGCAACTCCGACAGGCCCTCCTCTCCCTGGGAGAAATCGCGCCAACGCTCCCAAACCAGATCCCCGATCCACTTGGCGATTTCATCGGCATCTATGATCTTAAAGCGACTGGCTAAGCCAATCAATAGGTGTTCCTCCTCCATCCTCTCGACCTGCTGCTTGAGGAGGGCCCTGAACTCGCGCCCTCTGAAATATTCTTCTAACGGTTTAGACATGGCATTCAGGACGGTTTTTAGGCTCTCCCTTTTCAGGATCAGGCGCATGACCTCTCGCTGAATCGTCGGGGCCAGTGCCTCGATAAGATCCTCCTCGCTTACGATCCTCTCGAGCGCTTCCGGCGTTATAAGCCTGCGCCGCACCTCTTCGGCTATCGTGTCCAATATGCGATCCCTGTTGCGGGGGATGAGTCCGCTGCCTGGCAACGTTAAGGAGATCGGTCCCAATGGAATAGTGAAAGAGTGGAATATCATCTTAACTGCTAAATAGTTTGTTATATAACCGATCAGACCAGATAAGCCGGTCATCCACATAAGCGACCACTTGCTCTCGCCGCTGCCGTCTAATAGATATCCCGCGACCACAAAAGCCACCAGCGACCAAAAGAGGAGGACCTTAAGCTCTGCCGTAAGGTTGCCCTTAACCCTGCCTCCGTTCAAAGCCATGACTCAAACTCCTTCAGACGATCAACTTTCCAGACATGATACCTCATCCACCTTCTAAGGTGCAGTTTTTTAAGCTCATCGAGGGGCTTTTTCTTGCAGCGATGGCCTCTCACCCTCCCGCCTGAATGCTCGCCGCAGGTCCAAGCGACACCGGTTGCCTCGGCCGACGAAGACGTGATAAAATTACTTGCGCTTTCTTTTTATTATACGAAGGGAGGTGAAAAATCGGTGCCCAACATCAAATCCGCAGTCAAGAGGATGCGCATCGAGGAAAGGAACAGATTGTACAATCGCCACTGGAAGAGCCGCGCCAAGAGCGCTTGCAAGGATGTGCTCGAAGCCGTAACCGCTGGCGATCCCGCGCTTGCGAAGGAGCGTCTCGCCATAGCCTACTCCATCTTAGATAAGGCCGCAGTCAAAGGGGTCCTTCACCGCAATACTGTAGCAAGAAAAAAATCGAGGCTCACGGCGTCGGTCAAAGCGCTCGATGAAAGCGCTAGAACCTAATATAAAAGGCGGGCAAAGAGCCCAAAACCCTTCGCCCGCCTCAAAATGCGCGTGACCCGAGCAGTTCGATCGCAAGCTCCTCTAACTGAACCCACCCAGAGCCTTCCCCGACCTTTTCCCGATAGCTCAAACCTATTATTCCAGTTAAGAAGCGCCAGATGGCCGCTTTGGGATAGCGTTTGGCTGCTGCCTTAGCCATCCTGGCCTGATAACCACGCGCCTTGAGCGCCTCCAAAAAGGCTTCGTGAGCTCCAGGAGGCAGGCAAGATACGTAGGCAGCCAAGCGAAAGCGCCGATGAAGGCCGGCGATCACCGGCAGTACATCCGTTTCTTCCCTCAGATTCACCATGGCCTCGAGCGCCTCAGGGATCTTTCCTTCGCAGAGCGCATCGAGGAATTTTACCAGCTTCCTGCCCCCGCTTGAGACAGAAAGTTCCCTTACCAAGGCTGCAGATATTTTTCCATCTTCAGAGGCCAAGGCGAGTTTTTCCAGCTCAGACTTGAGCTCCTTGGGCTCCTCAAAATACTCGCTCAAGAGAGAAATCGCCTCGCCGTCGAGACGCACTCCAAGATTTTTAGCCTGCGCGGCTATCCAATCCAGCCTGGCCTTACCCCATCGAGGCACAGCTTGTAACTCGTAAAGGTGCGCCCGTTTGAGCACCTCTTTTGACAGATGCTTGCGATGATTGCCCTCATAGGCCAAAACGACCGCGGCCTCCGCTGCCTCTCCTTCAAGCCACGGTAAAAAACCCTCGGGAAAGGGCCCCAGCCGCGACGCATTTTCAACCACAAAGAGAGAACGACCTCCGAGGAGGCCGCCACTGCCGGCGACGGCGAAGATTTCACTCCAGCTCGTCTCTTCGTAACGACGAGCCAACATATAACCTGCACCCTGCAGCTCTTTCTCTGCAGCGAGGAGCAAATCCTGCAGCTCAAGGCCAGGAGCGCTAACCACAATCAAACGAGGCACTAATCCTTCACCACAAGGCTCACGAGCTTATCGGGCACCACTATCACTTTTTTGATTTCCTTGCCCTCTAACCTTCGCCTAACCCCCTCGTGCGTCAAGACGCGCTCCTTCAGGTTTTCTTCGCTCAATCCGGCCGGCACATTAATGCTTTCCCTCACCTTGCCGTTCACCTGGACTACAATGGTAACCTCCTCCTCGGCGAGCGCTTCCGGATCGGGCTCGGGCCATTCGGTTTCGGCCAGCATATCATCGTGTCCCAGCTTCTCCCACAGCTCCTCGCAGACATGCGGCGTGTAAGGAGAAAGGCATACGAGCAGGGTTTCGACCCCTTCCCTCATTAAGCTCCAATCCACAGGGTCTTTGGGCTCATACACCGAAAGGGCGTTAAGCAGCTCCATAAGCCTCGCAACGCCGGTGTTAAATTGTCTTTCCACCTCTATGTCGCGCGTGACGGCCTGTATGGTCCCGTGGATGATCCTTTTGAGCTCCCTTTGCTCCTTCTTTCGTAGATTGCCGATGGGCACAGGCTCGGTCGATGCCCCTTTGAGCTTTTCTTCGTTATCCTCCACGAACCTGAAGAGGCGATTGAGGAAGCGGTGGGCTCCTTGAACGCCTCGGTCCGACCATTCGAGGTCTTTGTGAGGCGGGGATGCGAACAGGATGAAAAGCCGAGCCGTATCTGCTCCGTAGGTCTTCATGATCTCATCTGGGTCAACCACGTTGCCCTTTGACTTGGACATCTTGGCACCATCTTTTATAACCATGCCTTGGGTTAGAAGCGCAGCAAAGGGTTCCCTCACGCTGACCATGCCCATGTCGGCGAGAACCTTAGTGAAGAAACGTGCATAAATGAGGTGAAGACAAGCATGTTCAATGCCGCCTATATACTGGTCAACCGGCATCCAATAGTCGACGTCCTCCTTTCCAAAGGGAGCCTTGTCCGTCCATGGCGAGCAAAAACGCAAAAAATACCACGAAGAACAAATAAAGGTGTCCATCGTGTCGGTCTCGCGCTTGGCCGGAGCACCGCACTGAGGGCAGGGGACGTTGACCCACTCCTCGAGCTCGGGCAGAGGGCTTCCTCCGCCTGGCAGGAGATGCGCATCTAACGGAAGGAGCACGGGCAAATCCTCCTCCGGAACTGGGACGATGCCACAACGATCACAATAGACTATCGGGATGGGAGCCCCCCAATAGCGCTGGCGCGAGATTAACCAATCGCGTAGGCGATAGTTGACCTCCCTCTTGCCCATACCCTCGCTTTCGACCCATTCAGCCATCCGCCGAATGGCCACCGATGTGGGGAGACCGTCGAAGGGACCCGAATTGCATTGATATCCTTCTCCCTCGAAGGCCCTATCCATGGTCGCAGGGTCGAGCTTTTCCTCTTCTGGTGGGTTCACTACCACGCGAATCTCCAGACCGTATTTGCGGGCGAACTCAAAGTCGCGCTGATCGTGAGCCGGCACGCCCATGATCGCACCTGTGCCATATTCCATGAGCACGTAGTCAGCTATCCAAATGGGGAGCCTCTCGCCGGTGACGGGATTGCGGGCATAAAAGCCCGTAAAGTATCCCTTCTTCTCGTTTCCCACGGCCGAGCGCTCGATCTCCCTCCGACGGATCACTTCTTCGACGAACTTCCTGATGTCGTCACCGTCCGAAGAGCGGCTCGCCAACGCCTCTACCAAGGGATGCTCCGGCGCCAGAGAGAGGAATGTGGCGCCGTAAATGGTGTCGATGCGGGTCGTGAACACCTCTATTGAGGCATCGATACCCTCCACGGGGAAGGATAAGCGCACTCCTTCAGA
>LGFQ01000060.1 GCA_001508935.1 Synergistales bacterium 54_24 | reverse complement strand
TACCGCAGAATATTACCCATAACCATGCGGTTTTCGCCCCACGTAGCATTATTTTGAGGCCAAAACTGTCAAACTTGAGTGAAAAATATCACATTCCTCTTCGTGCGACAAGTGCCCTGTTGGTAACAATTACTTTCACTAAAAACTCACTTTTATTTTAGAATAATGATCTCTTTGGGAAAACGGGTCAAGGCTTCGCAGCCGTCATCGGTAACTACAACACAGTTTTCAATTCTGATTCCGATCTTTCCCGGGATGTAGATGCCCGGCTCTACGCTGAAAGCCATCCCTTCGGCCAAAGTCATCCTGTTTCCCCTGATTATGTTTGGGGCCTCATGAATAGCTATGCCAATCCCGTGGCCGAGACGGTTGTTGAAATACCCTCCGTATCCGGCTTCCTCGATGACGCGGCGGGCGGCAATATCGATATCCTCTGCTGCAACACCGGGTTGTACTGCCCGTTCCCCTTCCTCCTGGGCACGCAGAACGACCTCGTATATTTCTTTAACGTCTTCGTCCGGCTCGCCAATAAAAAGCGTCCGCGTCATATCCGAACAATATCCCTCGAATCTGCAACCAAAATCCATAAGCAGGGAGTCCTTTTCCCCGATTACGCCGTCTCCCCCTGGGTAATGAGGCATAGCTGCATTCTCGCCTCTGGTTACTATCGGCTGAAATGAAACGTCCGAAGCTCCCACTTCGTCGAGAATCTCCAGAAGCTTCCTTTTTATCCGCTTTTCCGTCTTTCCGGGCTCAATAAAAGGAAAAACCGCTCCTCGTCGGGCCAGTCGTAAACAGGCGCCCCATCCGGCATTGCTCTTTTTGAATTCCTCGAGGTATTAACGTGAAACCACGGCGAAAACGTCCCCTCCGGGAAGAAGAAACAAACCGTTGAATCGTTCGCACCGGTGAACGGAAAGACCTAGAAGGTGCCCCAGATCCGGCGATGGGCCCAAAAGCATTGCGTCCCAATCAGCCGCTTTAATTTTTTCGACCGCCTTTGCCTGCCTTTCGGAAAGGTATATTTATTTCCCTCCCCCTGAAACAGGCTCTGATGCAGCCTCTACCGTAACAGTTTTTCTCTGCTGCAAACTCTGCCAGGCATGTAGAGCCAGGGCGATACCTATAACTCCATAAGTTACAAAAACCCTGAAATATTCCCCGATCATCGCGTCTCCGACAAGGTTCTTGCCTGCAAGAGGCGACACGATGAAAAGAGTATGAAAAAGAAGCGTCCCGAGCAACGCCTGGCTTATGGTAGCCTTTTTCACCGATGCTCCTCCTATCAAGATAGCGGCTACGGCAAAGGTTCCTACCTGGACGTGGCTTCCATAGGTATTTATATTGCCCAGGTTCTGGAGAAAAATAACCTGCCCGAGGCCTGCTAAAACCGTCGAAAATATTATCGCTATTATCCTGACGCGGTCTACCTTGATCCCTGCAACCTCCGCAATGTGCCGGTCCTGGCCAACGGCCCTGAATTCCTGGCCAAGCTTTGTCTTTACGATAAACCTTATAAAAAGACACAGGACGACAATGACAGCGATGGTGGCCATGGGTATCATTATGGGAAATACGAAACCGGGGATTTTGATCCGGACCTTCCATATGTTATCCAGTGCGTAGTGCATTGCCTTTATATCAAGGGTGTTCCTGAGCCCTACACCAGTAGAGAGCAGCATTGAGGGTACCCGAATAGGGATAATCCTGCCCATGAAAAACAGGCAAACAAGCTGGTATAATCCATTTGCGAAAAACCCCAGAATTATCCCCGAAATCATCTCTTTCCCCTTTGCGCGATTAAAAAGGCGTCCCGTGAGCCAACCGAAAACAATAGCAAGAGGAACGGAAAGGATGCAGGTCATCAAAAATCCGGAAAGCCCGGCCATCTCCCAGTTGACGGTGACGACATAGGCGAATTGCCCTGCCATTGCCCCGAGGACTATACCGAAATTGAGACCCATTCCCGCCAATATCGGGATAATAAGGGATATGACCAGAAAGCTGTTTCGAGCCATTCTGGTTATGATCTCGTTGGCGAGAAAGGGCAGGGAAAGTCCACTGTAATAGCCACCTATAATACACAAGACCAGGAAAAATATCGGGACTACATTTTTGCGCAGGAAATAACCGGGATCGAAAGGCTCCTTTTTTCGTTCAAGCCTTGTTTCCGTAACCGGAAGTGTATTTTTTTGCTGTTCCGTCATCTTACATCACCTCCAGCCTCTCGGCGCGTCAGAGCATAGAGGATAATACCGTTGCTGATGATGATCCTGGCGACTTCGGATAGATTTTCCTCTACAAGCACATTGGCAACGGGCATTGAAACAACAAGGATCGATTGAAAAAGAAAGCAACCTATAATTGCATGCCAGACCGTGGCCCTATTCAGGCTCGCGCCGCCGATCAAAACCGACGCGACGGCGAAAAAGGCCATGTAAAGGGGCGCCATGTAAAGCTGTATAAAACCGAAAGTCTGAGCATAGATTACAATCCCCACTGCTGCCAGAGCCTGTGAAAAGACGGATCCAATAACGCGGTATTTATTGACCGAAAGGCCGCAAGACTCTGCAAATCGTGGATTGGCTCCTACCGTCGAAAGTGCTACTCCGGTTTTGGACCTCATGAAAATCCATACGATAAGGCAGAAAACCGCTACGAAAAGCAAAAGCCCCGTCGGTATCGAAGCGCCAAAGACCTCGAATTCCATGAAGTTGTTAAGCACCTTGTCAAAACGGTCCTGCAGGGCGATGGTTACACGGAGGCCGCTACCGCCGTACGGCCATATCATCTCCGGGCTTTTAAAGGGTGCCATGAACCAGAAGATACACATCAGCGACACTATGGAAAAACCAAAATAGGTCCCCACGGTCATCTCCTGGCCTTTGACCTTGTTCAGCAACAACCCGTAAAGATAACCCGTCACGGCACCCAAAAGAGCACCCAGGCCAACGGCAAAAAACAGGGCCTGGAAACCTCTCATGTCGAGTTCGATACTCAGAACCGCTGCTACAAGGCCGCAGGCGATACCCAATGGAAGGCCGAAATTGGGACCGGTCCCTGACTGTATCGTCGGTATCATGGCCAAAACCAGGATCGCGTTCATCCCGAAACGGCTCAGGATGCTTGAAAAAAGCTGAGACATGGGAAGCCCCATGATCAAAGCCGCCACGAGAAGAATCACAAGGAAAAGGAGAATAATGGACCTTGCGACTCCAAAATCGCGGGCCCATTCCTTGATCCTCTCGCTCCATTCCGGTTTGTGGGAGTTTTCCCGGTTCATCACGAAGCCTCCTTCCTATGGTAGCTCAGCTCGCCCGCCATGAGAAGACCGAAATCCCTGTCGCTTGCGTCAATCGGAAGAATACCCTCGAGCCTGCCTTTGTAAATTATGGCTATCCTGTCGCAGATCGACCTTAGTTCGGCCAATTCCGAAGAGGTCATTACGATGGTGACTCCCAATTCCTGGTTAAGCCGCACCAAAAGGTCAAGCACGATTTTCTTAGCACCCACGTCTATGCCACGGGTCGGTTCTGAAACAAACAGTATTGACGGCTCCAACGTAAGCGCCTTGGCAATACATACTTTCTGCTGGTTCCCCCCGCTCAGGCGGCGAGTAAGCTGGTCCGGTCCCGTACAGCGAATGTCGAGTTCCTTTATCATCTTCTGTGCGTGTTCACGAATCGCCTTCATATCGGCAATGCGCAACAGTATTATTTTCTTCAGAAATTTGTCCTGGCTCTGCATTGCTTGTACGGCAATATTTAACTCGATCGATTCCTCGAGAAGGAGCCCCGTTCCTCTTCTGTCTTCGGAAACGAAAGCCATCCCGCTGTTTAGGGCCGAAATGGGCGAATTTAGTCTTACTTCCTTGCCGTCCATGTACACGGATCCCCGAGATGGGAAAAGCCCCATAATACCGTTGGCAATACCTATCTTCCCATGCCCGGCAAGACCGCCAATTCCCAGAATTTCACCTTTCATCACGTCCAGCGAAACCCCATGAACGCTTTCGCCGGGCATGTCAACGTGAAGATCCCTTATGGACAGTACAGGCTTCACATTTTCAGTCGAATGCCTTTCGGACCTGGATGTAACCTCTATCTTCCGACCTACCATGAGCTCCGCCAGTTGATCCACCGTTGCTTTCCTCGATTCAAGTTCAGCCACTACCTCACCGTCCCTGAGAACGGTTATGTTGTCCGCAACTTGCAACACCTCGTTAAGTCGATGAGTTATGAAAAGAATGGAGATACCCTGTGAGGACAGTCGTTTCATGACCTGCAAGAGGGTTTCGGCTTCACTTTCTGTCAACACTGCCGTGGGCTCATCCAGTATAAGAAGATTGAGGGTTTCCTTGTCAAGTTCCCTGGCGATTTCCACAAACTGCATAAACCCGACAGGAAGTCCCGCCACAGGGAGCATTTCGTCGAGGTCAAGCTCCATGCGCCTTAAAGCCTTTTTCGCATCTTCACGCATCCTGTAGAAATCCAGGGTCTCGAGCTTTTCACCAAAAAACCGGCTCGCAAAGTTTGGTCTCGTTATTTCCCTATTGAGCTTGATATTTTCAGTGACAGTAAATCCGGGCAAGAGCATGAATTCCTGATGGACCATTCCTATTCCATGGGCCATAGCCTCTTCTGGGGAAGTAATGTCTACGGCTTTTCCGTCGATGAAAACTTTCCCTTCGAAACCGCCAGTATTACGGATAACGGGCATTCCAAAAAGAATGTTCATCAATGTAGATTTGCCCGCCCCGTTTTCGCCCACCAGGGCGTGGATTTCACCGGGAGCAACCGAGAGGTTTACCGATTTAAGCACCTTGTTTCCGAAATATTCCTTGCTTATTCCTCGCATTTCAAGGCGTGCCACAACCATAAAAACCTCCTTAAAGGGGGTGCAGAAGCGCTGCGAGGTCAACCCCGAAGGGCGACCCCGCAGTTCCTTCGGACGGGAATTTAAAAAAACGGAAAGTAATCTGAATTATCTATTCAAAAACTGCTACTTCGCTCCGAAAATGATCGATTCACCTACGACCAGGAGGAAGTTATCTGCCCTTTCTCCAGTTTCCTTGTTCTCGTAGGTCCGCGTCTTGATCTCTCCTGCATACTTGGCCATAAGGTTCTCCATATGTTCTCTGTCGAACCCCGATACACGACCTTCTCCAAGGTCAAAGGCGTATTCCGTCGAAGCGTAGATAAAGGCCATGTTTATGGGTACCTTCCAGGTAGCAAAGCGTCCGCCCCGGCCTGCCTCTACGATCTTTTCCTCGATGGCCTCGAGGATAAAGGCCACGTCCCCGGCCTTGCCCTCGGGAATTTCTATACCCAGGGCGCCGGGATAGGCGTGGTACGGGCTGGGGCAGCACTGCTCCGGATAAATGGCCCCCGTCATGAGTACGGCTTTGATAAGCGGTTCTTGCATGCCGCAGTTTGTGCTGAAGAAGGCGGTATCCTTGCCGTATTTTTCAACCTGGCGGGGAACATCTTCAAGGATAAACTGCTGCGCTCCCGCAATACCCGCGTCGCCCGTAGGATCTGGCGCGTTGATGTAAACCCACTCGATACCTCGCTTCTCGCATTCAGCCTTCATTATGTCCCTGCGTTCTGCAAGCAGCGGATAGGACATATGGCGCGGGAAGGAGATGTGACAGAAGGTCTTGGCACCCATCTTTTCGGCAAGTTCTATTATCGTCACACCGCGCATGGGGTTGTCTGTTTCCATAACGATATCGGCCTTCTGGGCGGCCAGCATGGGGTCCTCATGGGGGACGACGTTGATGAAGAAGACATCGGGCCTGATCTCCTTGACCTTGTCTATGGCAGCAGCCGTTCCAGGAACACCCTGCGCTACGACAATGGCTTTGACGTCAGCATCAGCGGCCATACTCATAATCTGCTGTATGGTCGTCTCCTGTTCGTCCATAAACTTGTCTGGGTATGTTACGTGAATCACCCTGTCTGCGCCGTACTTTTCTATCATCTCCAGGGCGGCCCTGTACTCTTCTTCGCCCTGTGATGTCGTTCCCGTCATTATGCCGACCTTTGCCGGTCCGGCAAAAGCGTAGCCCGCAAAAGCCAATACAAATGCAACAAGCAAAACACTCAGGAAAAACCTTCTCATTATTGCACCTCCTTTTTAGTGAGGAAAACCAACCTTTTGGCGTTTCTTTTTCCTAAACCATACCTTCACCGCCTCCCGGCCTGACCGGGAAAACCATCGCCTGGAAATCGTCAAGCGTAAATGCACCATCTCCTTTCCAGCCCCGGCACGTTGCAAGGGCAAAATTATATTGTAGACTTTTTGAATTGGACAAACTGATATATCTTAGATGTATTAATTTCTATCAAAACCAGCAGTCCGAGTCAACGGGGCTCTATGTCAAATAGTGTGGAAACACTCCGGTTGGCCTTGCCCCTGAGAACTCCGGCCATGACGTATACGGAGTAGCCCAATGCCTCGGCCTGGATTATAAACTGTGCCATGGCGAGGCCCCGTCGAAGTTGGCCCACCGGTTTGGTTTTCCGTTGTATTCAAAGTCCCGGCGTATAGCCAGTATCCCTATTACGGGCGCCTGGTGTGCCCAGCTGGTTTTTCTCTCTGAGACAGCCCAGGGCCCTGTCATAAAAGTCTTTTTGGTCCCTGCGGGCGATGATGAAACGCCAGGGTTGGCCGTTGAAGCAGCTGGGCGCCCAGCGGGCGGCTTCGAGCATCGCCCCGAGGTCCTCCCATGAGGGCAATTCGTCACTGAAAGCGCGCGGGCTCCACCTGCGGCTTATCAATTCTTGTACCGAAAAGCGTGTTTCCGCTGGTTTTTCCATTTTGCCGACTCCTTTCTTTGACCCCTTTCGAAGAGTTTTTATACTAAGATTGTAAGGCGCATCCAAAAGTGTGTCGAAAGGAGGCTTGCGCATGGGAAGGTCGATTCGCATCGTATCGAAGGGCGTAGTCGTGGAGGAAAGGCTCAACGATTCAAAAACCGCCTCGGAGATAGAAAAGCTGATCCTGCTTGCCGGCAGGGCCAGAACCTGGAGGGACGAGACTTACCTTCCCATCCCTTTGGATCGCGAGATCGAAAATAGAAAAGAAACCGTAGAGAAAGGCGATATAGGTTACTGGCCGCCGGGGCGTGCTCTGTGCCTCTTTTTTGGTCCAACGCCCATGAGTGCGCCGGGGGAGATAAGACCTGCCGGCCCGGTCTCGGTGGTGGGCAGAATGTCCGGCGACCTGTCGGCCTTAAAAAAACGTTAAAGACGGTGACGAGGTAAAGGTAGAGTTTGCGGACTGAACTGCCTCTCGTTGAAGGCATCCCGGCCTCTTGTCTTTTGTGAGGGCACGAACCCGTCAGAGGCCACCTTCTTTTTGGAAGCAGGTCAGACACAAGGTGCGCCCCCTGAAATTGCGGGTTTTTGTCTCTATTACTTCCTCGCCGCAGCAGTCGCAGACGAGGCTGTCCGTCATGAGCGCCCTGGGGGGCACGGGTATGTCGCAGGTTTTGCATTCCAGAAGATCGTCTAGCTCCGAGGCCATGATCGAGTCGCACTGCCTCTCGCGCATCCGTGCGTACTCCTTTTGTTCATCCGGTGTGAGCGTCCCTGATACGTACCTGTTCCTGAGGTCGGTTTCACGGGGGCTTTCCTGTTTCGGGGGGCGTGGCTTCCGCACGATACGGACGGCCTTTCCGTCACGCCTTCTGTAAAATCGAAAGGCCGTTTTTCCCAGATTTTCGATCCTCAGATTTCCCTTTCCGATGGTGCAGCCCGTCAGAAACTGCACGGCGTCGACGGAGCAGTTGTCGCATTCGGCGACGGCGACGATTTCTTCGTCTTCGCTTGAGCCGATTTCGCGCAGGGCCATTTCGGCGATGCGGATGCCAGTGGCCAAACCGGGACACCAGTGGCCGTGAAACTTCCGGGTCGCTTCGATTAATTCAGGTGAAATGGCACATCCAGACATGGAACAGAAACCTTCCCAAACGTCGTAATCTTTAAAGGTCCACCGGCAGGAACCGGCGGGCGATCAGGCCGATAATAAAGGATACCGTGGCGACTCCGAAGCTGATGACAGCCATTTCCATAAAGGCCGGCTTGAAAGGCCTGTCCTGGACCACCGAGACGAAAAAGGAAAAGAAGAGGATAACCAAAAATGCGTCGAAGAGAGCCCATATCAACGATAGGTAGACGTTGTCGGCGATAAAGTAAGGTGCCACCAAAAGCGTGACGGTGATCAGGTAGGCGATGCCCGTGTAGACGGCGGCTTTGACGGGGTTAAGCTCCCCCTTTTCGGAACGCTGCGAAAGATATTCCGAAGCCGCCATGGAAAGCGTGGCCGCCACCCCGGTGATAAGGCCGGCCACCCCGACGATGGAGCTTTCGGCCAGAGCAAAGGTAAACCCGGCCAGGGCGCCGGTGAGTTCCACCAGGGCGTCGTTGAGGCCCAGGACCATAGAACCCACGTACTTGAGTCGTTCCTCGTCTATGAGATTGACCAAAGCTTCCTCGTGTTCGGCTTCCTCGTGCATGATCTTTTCGGCCTCGGCGATCTTGTCGCCGATGGAATCGTAGGCTTCTTCAGCGGATTCCTCACCCCGTTCCATGATCTTGATAGCGAAGGTGATTCCGAAAAGAAAGGCCAAAAACATGTAGAAGGCGACCATCAGGGAATTCGGCTTGACATCGGTTTCTGTGTAGCGTCGCCATGTGTCGGCATGGCGCTTTTCGTCGGCGCCGATGCGTTCGAGAATTTTCCGGTTTTCTCCCTCCATCTTGCGGGCAAGACGCGTGTAAATCCGGTACTCCGTGATCTCTGTCTTTTGCAGTTTCAGAAGGGCCTTCCGAAGCTCCGGGGTTATTTCTGCCAAAGGTATCATCCCTCTCGTCAGCGGGCTTTTTTATCTCGGTTGTCGGCCGCAAGCCAGTGAGGCGAGTCCTTTCTGAAAGGCCGACCTTTCAAACTGGCAAGGACTGTGCGTGCATAGTTTTCAGGGTTTTCCGCCCTTTCCAGCACATCCCAATCCACGGCGCCTTCGGTGAAGTGTTCGGGCTTCATTCGAACTGTGGCCGCCAGGTCGGCTCCGAAATGAAGGGCAGTCCCTGTCGCCCAGCGGCTCAGGTCTTCCGGCGGCAGGTTGAGCCCGGGCCCGTTCGGGCAACACTCCACCTGGGGATGCCAGTCGGCGAGAAGGCGGAAGGCTCCATCGGTGACAGCCGAGGCAAGCGGATTCCATGTTGGTGTTTCGGGGCTGCCGAGATCCGGCATCCTGCGCAGGGCGTTATCGATGGCCTTCTTTTCCGGGTTGCGCTTGTAGTAATCTTCCCCCGCGGGGCTTCCTTCCCGCCACGCCATCCGCGCAAACAGGGTGTCCCGTTC
>LGFQ01000059.1 GCA_001508935.1 Synergistales bacterium 54_24 | reverse complement strand
TCTCTTGAAGTCCACCGGTTGGGAGGAATTGGGGTTGCTTTCCCTTTCTACGTGCGATTACCGCGGCCTGCTCCCAGTTCTCGATGGGCTCTTTCCTTTGATGCAAGAGGGGATAAAACTCAGCCTGCCGAGCCTCAGGATGGATCGCTTTTCTGTGGAATTGGCCTCTCGTCTCGAGGCCGTCAGACGGGGAGGGCTCACCTTCGCTCCCGAGGCCGGAAGTCAGAGATTGCGAAACGTGATCAACAAAAAAATCACCGACGAAAACATAAAAGAGACGATAGAGACGGCCTTTTCTCACGGGTGGGAGCGGGTCAAGCTCTATTTCATGATGGGCCTTCCTACAGAAAAAGAAGAAGACCTCGTGGGAATCGTCAAGTTGGCGAACGAAGCGCTCCGCATAGGGAAGGCTAATAAAAAAAGGGCCGAGATCTCGGTCTCCGTGGCGGGTTTTATCCCTAAACCGCATACGCCGTTTCAGTGGGAGGGGCAACTTCCGAGGGACGAACTCTTGGAGCGAGGAAGGTGGCTCAAGGCCAGGAGCAAAAGACGAGGGATTACCTTGAGCTATCACGATCCAGACCAAAGTTTTATCGAAGCGGTCATCGCAAAAGGCGACGGGCGCGTCGCCGAAGCGATAGAGGAGGCCTGGAGGCGGGGTGCCAGGTTCGACGGATGGACGGAGACGTTTTCCTTCCCTTTATGGATGGATGCCTTTGAGGCCTGTGGCTTGGATGCCGCATCGATAGCCCAAAGGAAACGCAGTGCGGAGGAAGCCCTGCCCTGGGACCATATAGATGTAGGTGTGGACAAGGCATTTCTGCTGAGCGAGCGCGACAGAGCTTATGCGGGTTCGATCTCGCCGGATTGTCGCGTTGGCGGTTGCCTTTCCTGCGGTTGGCATCTCGAGGGTTGCCGAGGGGTAAATTCGGATCGCCCCGATCAAGTTTGATGAACCTCAGAGGTGGTTAATCGGTGAGGCTGCGCGTTACTTTCGAAAAGAGAGGTTTGCTGTGCTTCATCCCTCACGTGGAGCTACCCAAGCTGTTCTGTCGCTCGGCCAGGAGGGCAGGCTTGAAGCTTCAAAGCACTGCTGGGCTCGTCCCGCGCCCGAAGCTGAGCTTGGGCCCAGCTCTGCCTATGGGCGTTTTGGGGTTGTCTGAACCGGCGGAGTTCTGGCTCGAAAGCTGGCCTCCTGAGGCGATGAAGGAGTGGAACGCCCACCTCCCCGAAGGGATCAAACTGCTCTGCGCCGAGGAGGTCTTCGGGAAGTCTTTGAATGAATTGTGCACAGCCGCTCATTACGAGATCTTCCTCCGTGGATCCTTCCCTCTCGGCGCCATATACAGAGCGATCGCCAAAAATGCCTCCGCCTTAGGGCTTTTAGCGCTTGAGCAGGGCGACGAAAAACTTGAACTTTCTCAAGGAGATCCCAATCGGCATACCCCTTCGGAGTTGGTGAAGTGTTTGGTGGATGAAAATGCAATAAACGGGTGGCAGGATTTGCTAGTCGTCCGAAGGTGCGTTGGGGGATGGGATGGGGAACGGGTGAGACCGCTCCTCGGATGAGATTGGAGGAAGAGAAGTGACCGTCGAAAGGAAGATCATAGTCAACGCCGCCGAGCCTGAGGAGACGCGCATAGCAGTGGTAGAAGAAGGGAAACTCTGCGAATTTTTCATCGAACGCATCTGGGATCGCCATATGGCCGGTGATATCTACAAAGCCCGCGTAGATACAGTGCTTCCTGGCATGCACGCTGCGTTTGTAAACTTGGGCGAGGGGCGCAATGCCTTCCTCTATCTGGCCGATGCAAAAGGGCACAAGGTAGAGCCGAATGCCGCCATACTGGTCCAGGTGATGAGGGCGGCGAGAAAGGGGAAGGGTGCCAGGGTGACGGCCCACATATCGCTGCCCGGCAGATACGTGGTGTTGGTTCCCGGTGGAAGGGAGATAGGGGTCTCCCGGAGGATCGAAAGCCCTGAAGAGCGCCGTCGCCTTCGGACTCTCGCGAGACAGTTGAGGCCAAAAGGCTTTGGTTTGATAGTGCGCACTGCCGCTGCGGGGGCGGACGAGGATCTATTGATCCAGGATTTGACCGAGCTTATGGATCTTTGGCGGAGCATAGAACAAAGTGCAAGATCTCAAGAGCCTCCTTGCTTGATATATAAAGATATGGGCTTGTTGGGCCGCATCTTGAGGGACGAAGTTTCGGGGGACATTTCGGAGATCGTGGTGGACAGCGAGGAAGAGTACAAAGAGGTGAGGGAATATATCGATCGCTTCTGCCCCGAAAAACCTCCAGAGGTGAGTTTACATAGAGGTAATGTGCCGATTTTTGAATTTTACGACTTAGAGAAGGAGATAGAGGAAGCTTTAGACAGGAAGGCTTGGCTTCCGTCTGGAGGCTATCTCGTGATCGACCAGACGGAGGCTTTCACGATAATCGATGTGAATACCGGAAAATATGTGGGCAAGGCCAACTTGAGACAAACTGTGTTGGACACGAACCTCGAGGCAGCTTCTGAGATAGCTCGTCAAATCAGGCTGAGGGCTCTCGGGGGCATAATCATCGTCGACTTTATAGACATGGACCGCGAGAAGGATCAGCAAGCCCTTCTGTCGAGATTGGGCGAGCTCTTCAAAGGGGATCACTACAGGGCGCGCGTATTCGGCATTACGCACCTCGGGTTGGTGGAGATGACGCGCAAGCGTGCTCGCCCGGATGCGCGCGCCGTCCTCAGCAGGAACTGCCCCTTTTGTTCCGGCAACGGCTGGGTGCTCAAGGAGGATGCTGTTGCCATGAATCTAAAGCGCTTCCTGCGCAAGGTCGCGCTCTCCAGTAAGCCGGAGGCTGTCCTCGTTGAGATGTATCCGAATGTGGCTTGTTACGTCGCCGAGACTTACCTTTCCGGTTGGGAAGAGGAGCTGGGGCTTAGAGTGTTCATCCGTGAGACGCCCGAATTCCAGTGGGCAAAATACCGCCTCGACTTCCAGGGCCCACTTGAGCAGGCGGAAAGACGCGTAAAGCTCCTCCAGGAGGCGAAGGTCGTTGTACATAGCAACGCTGCGTCTGAAGGGGTTTAAGAGCTTCGGCCGCACTTGCGAATTCGCGTTCTCTCCCGGCCTTACGGCTCTCGTAGGTCCCAACGGCAGCGGCAAGAGCAACGTTTTGGATGCGCTGCGCTTCGTCTTGGGCGATTCATCGTCGGTTCGCCTGAGGATCAGCCGGCTTTCTGATCTCATGTTTCAGGGCAGCCCCTCCGTCCCGCCCGCTAAAAGTGCAGAGGTCGCTCTGGACCTGACAGATGGGGTGCGCTCTTGCCGCCTGCGCCGCGAAGTGGACGGAGAGGGAAGTGCCCTTTACTTGGACGGCAGGCGGATTCGCCTAAAAGAATTGGAGGAAGCAAAGAGGGAGTGGCGCCTTGAGGGGGACCGTTTCGCCTTCATAGGACAGGGTGAAGTGATGGAGGTCATCCAGCAATCCCCCGCTTTGCGCCGCAACCACTTAGAGGTCCTATTCGGCATAGATCTCTACCGAAGACGACGCGAGGGTGCCATGTCTAAGCTCGATGCGGTCCTCGAAGAGGTGATGCGCATAGAGGCGCTCACGGTAGAGCTTAAGCGGCGCAAAGATGAAATAGCCCCTGGCGTCGAATTGGCGAAAAAGGCCAAAGATATAGAAGTGCGCCTGGAGGAGGCGCGAAAGTTTCTTTACTGGCGGCTGAGAAGAGACCTCGAACTTCAATTAGAGCGCCTTTTGAAGGAAGACGAAGACGTGCAGTACCGTTTACACAAGCGGCTTTTATGGGCACGCCTATGGGAAAAGGCCCTTGCAAAACTTGAAGAGGAGCAAAAGAAGATTAGCGAGCGGTCGAATCGGCTCGCCGGCGAGCTTTCTGACCTTGAAGAGGCGATGGGATCGCTTCGGCGTAAATTGGAAGCGAGCAGCTTCTCCTACAGGATGGCAAGAGAGAAGTCTTGTCGCGTCGAAGCGGACTGTCGCGAGGCTTACGATCGCCACCGCAAGCTCTTAGAAGAAAAGGAGCGGCTCGCAGACGAGATGGAAGGAGCGAGGTGTGTGCTCGGAGAACTCGAGGGCAAACTTTCACGGCTTCGGGAAGAGGAGCGCCTTCGAGAGGCAGAGCGCGACGAAAAGAGACGAAGAAAAAAGGAGCTCCTCAGTGAGAAGGCTGACCTCGAGCTTGAGCGTGAAAAAGCCATGAGCCGTCTACGCACTCTCGGACGGCTCGCCGCAGAAGAAAGCCGCCTCGCAGGCGAGCTGCTTCGCAAGCTTAAAAGCCTCGAACTCGACGAGGAGCTTTCGAGGGAGAGCCTTGAGATCGCGAAAAAGAACCTCGAAGGGGCGATAGACGCCCATGGGGATGCCTATGCGCTCTGTCAGACCCTCGGCGTTAAAGTTCAAGGCTTGAGGAAAAGGGTAGCGGAGCTCGAAGCGATGGAGGACGAACTCCATGAATCGTCGGATAGCGGCTATCCATCGCCTGTGCGCCACGTTATCTCGGCGGTGCGACTTGGCAGGTTGAAAGCGAATCCGAAGCCCGTAGTCGAAGCCTTTTCTTGTCCTGAGAGGTTGTCTGTGGCATTGGGCGCATATTTGGGAGGGAGGCAATTTTGGCTCCTGGTGGAAGATCTCGAGGAGGCTCAGCGCTGCATAGAACAGCTCAAGGCGAACAATGCCGGAAGAGCAACATTTTTCCCCAAGGAAAGGGCTCGCCCCCGCGCGCCCAAGGAGATAGAGAGAAGGGATGGTATTATAGGGTGGGCTAAAGACTTAGTCGAGATTGAGCCCTTTTGGAGGGGACCTTTGGAGGAGCTCCTCGGTGACCTCCTCATTGTGACCGATTATGAGGTCGGTGCCGCGCTCGTGCGAGAAGGAGCCAGATTTCCCATAGTCACGCTCGAGGGCGAGGTCTTTCAACCGTCTGGTGCCGTGAGCGGCGGCAGAGGGCGCGAGGCCAAGGCAATAGAGGTGCATAACGCCCTTCTAAAGGTGAAAAACGAGCTTACTTCGTCGAGGAAAGCCCTCGATGAAGAGAGGGCGCGCCTCAAGGCCGCTGAAGAAAAAGAGGCAGCCTTGGCAGCGAAAAAGGAAGAAGCGGAGCGCCTCTTCGAAGAGAGACAAGCCGCCTTATCACAACTTGAAGCGGCGAAGGGCACTTTTTGTGCCGAACTCACTCGCCTGAGCGAGGCTGAGTGCGCGAGAAAGGCGGAGATGAGAGAGCTGGGGTCTCTAGTAATGTCCGCTTCGACTCGCCTGAAGGTGATCTCCGAGGAGCTCGCTGGGCTTCAAGAAACAGAAGCGCCATCAGCCCTCAAGGAGCTCGAAGGTGCTTACGGCTTGGCGGCTGAGCGCGCGAGGTCGTGCGAGGCGATCCACGCCAGGGTCGCGAGTGAATTGACCGATGCAGAAAGGCGCCTTCGCCGCTTAGAAGAAGAGACAGCTCGCTCTCAACGGGTTCAGGAGGAAGAAAAAGCTAAGCTGAAAGAGATCGGCTTGGAGTGGAAACGCCTCAGGGAGCGGTGCATTGCGTTGCAGAAGGCGATCGAGGCGAGCGACGAGATGCTCGCCTCGATCAATAGGAAGGTAGTCAGTGCCCGGCGAAAGGCAGAGGCCGCCGAGAAAGAAAAAGAGATGCTCGCCAGATCGCTGCAGTCGATCGAGGAAAGAAAAGGCTCGGCCGAGCGCGAGCTCGAAAGGTTGGTAGACCTGTGGGAGGGAAGCTTTCCATATTCTGAGGCTGATGCGGCAAACGTTGCCGAACCGGCGGAGGTGCTGCGCAGATCTGCGCTGGAACTCGAGGAGGAACTTCGCTCCTTCGGCGACGTAGATTATGGGGTGCTCTCGGAGGACAACTCGCTTTCGCAGCGGATTTCCTATCTCGGACTGGAGCTTAAGGACGTCATGGATGGCAAGAGGGAGCTTGAGGAATTGATACGACTGACAGATCGCCAAGCCGGCGACGTTTTTAAAGGAGCGCTTAAAAAGATCGACGTGCGATTCGACGAGCTCTTTCGTCTCCTCCTCGGAGGAGGGGAGGCCCATTTAAGGCTTGAGGAAGGGGTATCGCTCTGGGATGCCGGCGTGGAGGTGATCTGCAGACCACCCGGTAAACGGGCGCAACATCTCTCCCAGCTTTCGGGCGGAGAGAGGTCGCTATCGGCCATAGCCTTTCTTTTGGCCGCCATGGACGAGGCAGATGCTCCACTTGCGGTCTTGGATGAGGTGGACGCCTCGCTCGATGAGGTCAACGTCAGGCGCTTTGCCGATCTGTTATGCGAATATGCGAAGAAAATTCAGCTTATTATTATGACACATCGCAGGGTAACGATGGAAGGGGCAGACGTGATCTATGGCGTAACGCTCTCTGAGCCAGGCTTGTCTCAAGTGGTGGGGGTTCAGCTTGAGGAGTGGGTTTAATGGAAGCGACGAGAGACGCTATCCTTTACGGCCTGCTTCACATCTGGCAACCGCTCAAAGGTCCTCGCGTTTCAGTTGACAGTGTGCTCTTGGCTTGGTATGCGCGCATTAAGCCTGGCGAGCGCGCCATCGAGCTTGGGAGTGCCCACGGCGCCGTTTCGCTCATATTGGCCAAGCGCTATCCGGACTGCAGCATAGAGGGGATCGAAATTCAAGAGGAACTGGTGAAGCTGGCCCGTCTGAACGCTGCAGAGAACGGTCTGGCGGACAGGGTTTCTTTTCATTGCTGCGACCTGCGCCAGGTACAACATTTTTATCGAAACCAGTCTTTTCACGTAGCGGTGGCGAACCCTCCGTACGGCGAGATTTTATCGAGCCGCGCTAGCCCTGTTTGGTCGGAGGCTGTAGCCAAAGGCGGTCTTCTCTGTTCGTTGGACGATGTTGCGAGGAGCGCCCGCCATCTCTTACGCCACGGGGGGCGTCTTTACATGGTTTATTCGGCAAGGCGGCTTTCAAGCCTAATGGTGACCCTGAGGAGGCACGACTTAGAGCCAAAACGGCTGAAGGCCGTGCACCCTAAACCCGAAAAGGAGGCTTCCGTAGTGCTCTTGGAGGCAAGGATGAAAGGGGGAGAGGGGTTGATTGTGGAGCCGCCCCTGTACATTTATGATGAACGCGGCAAATACACGGACGAGTTGCTCTCGGCCTACTCCCTGGAGGGTCAGGCCCCTTGCCGCTCATAGTGGTGCCCACTCCCATAGGAAACTTGAGGGACATCACGCTCCGCTCGTTAGATGCCTTAAAAGAGGCGGATATCATCGCCTGCGAGGATACGAGGCGCACCGCGAAGCTCTTGAACCATTACGGCATCAGGGTGCCGCTCATCTCCTGTCACGAATATAACGAGCGCTCCCGAATCGAGCCGCTCCTTGAAAGAGTAGAGCAAGGGCAAAAAGTGGTCCTGGTGTCAGATGCCGGCATGCCGGCCATATCCGATCCTGGCTACCTGATAATCTCGTCCGCTATAGAAAGAAATCTCGAAGTTGATGTGCTGCCAGGGCCTTCTTCGATCCTGACCGCGCTGCTCCTCTCGGGTTTGCCACCCGATGCCTTCGTCTTCCTCGGTTTTTTGCCGGAAAAGAAAAAGAAGCGCCGCACCCTTCTCGAAAAGGTGGCGCCTCTTCCGTGGACTCTGATATTTTATATTCCTCCCCACGACCTGCAGAGCACCTTAGAGGAGCTGCTCGAAGCCTTAGGAGACAGAAGGGCTGCCCTCGTCAGGGAGATGAGCAAGCTCTATCAGGAGACGTTGCGCGGGAGTATTTCCTGCTTGCTCGAGGCTGCGCGGCTCGAGAGTCGAAAAGGCGAGCTTGTCTTGGTCGTAGAGGGGGCGAAGATGGTAAAAGTCGCAGAAGCGTGGAAAGAAGAGGCTCTGCGTTTGATGAGCGAAAAAAAGAGCGCCAAGGATGTTGTCTCTTTGGTGGCTGAGCGGTATGGTATTACAAAGAGCGCCGTAAAGCGATGGCTTCGAGAGTGCGCCGATGAGGAGGGTTAAACTTGGAAGAGAAGAGACGTTTTTTCATCACAACTCCAATATATTATGTTAACGATGTGCCGCATATAGGACATGCCTATACTACCGTCGCCGCCGATGTGATGGCCAGATATCATCGCATGAAGGGAGAAGATGTGCTATTTTCCACCGGCACCGATGAGCATGGGCAAAAGATTCAGCGCGCTGCGGCCAATAAGGGGATGACGCCCAAGGAGCTCGCCGACAAGACGGTGGAGAACTTCAAGGCGCTGTGGCAGAAGCTCAACATCTCCAATGACGACTTCATCCGAACTACTGAGGAGAGGCACCATAAAACGGTGCAGACGATATTTGGCCTCCTTCGGGAGAAGGGCGACATCTATAAGGGCACATACGAAGGGTGGTATTGCGTCCCTTGCGAAACCTATGTGCCGGAGAGCCAGATGGGAGAAGGGCGCACCTGCCCGAGTTGTGGCAGGCAGCTCGAGATGATGTCGGAGGAGAGCTACTTCTTCCGCATGTCCTCGTATCAGGGACCGCTTTTGAAGTATTATGAGGAACATCCCGACGCCATACTGCCAGAATCGCGGTATAACGAGATCGTGAGTTTTATAAGGGGAGGCCTGAAGGACCAATCGGTATCTCGAACCACCATATCGTGGGGCATTCCCGTACCAGGCGACGAGAAACATGTGATCTACGTCTGGTTCGATGCGCTCATAAACTATCTTACGGTCTGCGGCTATCCCGATGATGAGCGTTGGCGCCTATATTGGCCGGAGGTCCGCCATTTGGTTGGCAAAGACATCGCCAGGTTTCACTGCGTCATATGGCCGGCCATGCTCTTGGCCGCGGGGTTGACGCCGCCCAAGCAGGTCTTCGCTCACGGCTGGTGGACCGTAGAGGGGGAGAAGATGTCGAAATCCCTCGGCAACGTGGTTGACCCATTCGAGATGGTCGATCTCTACGGCGTAGACCCCTTCCGCTATTTTCTCCTGAGGGAGGTTCCCTTCGGGCTAGACGGCGATTTTTCCGAGCTGGCTATGGTGTCGCGCATCAACTCCGACCTCGCCAACGACCTCGGCAACCTCCTGAGCCGCACGCTGCAAATGGTGATCCAGTTTAAGGGAGGGAAGGTGCCGTGCCCTGGCGAGACAGGAGAACTCGAGTCTGACGTCGCCTCTATGGCTGAAAGGAGCTTCGAGGCCGTGGACGTGGCTATGCGCCGCTTCGCCTATGACGAGGCGCTCAAAACCATCTGGGCCTTTATAGGGCGCGCCAATAAGTATATCGACGAGACCGAGCCATGGAGACTCGGCAGAGAGGGTAAGGAAGAGCGACTCGACACGGTCCTTTTCACGTTGTGCGAATCGCTCCGCCTGATATCCCTTTTGATAGCCCCCTTCATACCAGATGCTGCGGAGAGGCTTTGGAATCAGTTGGGCCTCCCATCTTCTCCTCA
>LGFQ01000058.1 GCA_001508935.1 Synergistales bacterium 54_24 | reverse complement strand
ATACAGATAAGGCTCCTCTTGGAGATTGCGAGGAGCCTTATTAAAGGACGCGCGTATTTAAAACTCCTTATAGGCGCTCTTCGCTGCGCCGCAGACAGGGCACTTGTCGGGGGCAGCTTCGGTTATGGTGTGACCGCATACGGAGCAGATATAGACCTTGCCCACCTCCAGGTCTTTGCCGGCCTTGGCCGCCTCCTGGGCCTTACGGTACAGCTCTGCATGGAGCTTCTCGGCCTCTAGCGCAAAGGTGAAAGATCTTACAGCTTCTTTTTCACCTTGAAACTTGGCCGTCTCCAAATATGTCGGATACATCTGTTCCACTTCAAAGACTTCGCCCATTATAGCGCCGCTCAAATTATCGGCGGTTTTTTTAAGGCCAAAGACTCCGCCTGCCGTCACTGGATGATCCCCTATATCACCGTCGAGGACGGTAAAGTGGTTATTCGCATGGACCCACTCAGCGTAGGATATAGCACTAAAGAGCCTCGCTATATTGGGAAAGCCTTCTTTCTTTGCTGCCTCACTCCACGTCAAGTAGCGCATATGCGCCATGCTCTCGCCGCCATAGGCGGAACGCAAGAAATCGGCAGTCATCGCGTTTTTAACGGCCATACTCTAAACCCCCCTCACAAGAATTTGTATTGCTTTTAAACTATAATCCATAGGACTTCGAGACGTCAAGCCCTCAAGCTGCCTCACTTAAGAGCAACGTTGCGTTTGGGAATCAAAGCAAAGCCGATATCCCCTTTGAGGACAAATACCAGTTTTAAATACCGGCTTTCGCGATCTCAACTATGGAGATCCTAAGTCAGAGGCGCTTGCATCGGATGTTTTTCTCATTAGGACATAATCAAACCCTGCCAGCGGGATTCCGTAATCCCTCGCAACGATCTTCCCTATCTCTTCCACCCGCCAACCGTCTTCGCTCAGACCGCGCAAGGACAATCTTTGAGGGCCCCTACCCACAAATAAAACTGCCCTGGCATATCCTTGAAGTCCTTCAGTCTCGGGGAACCAATAGCGATACATCAGGCTATCTACTCCAAAAAAGTGAGGGCCGGTGGTATAAAGCACACCTTCGTTTCTCTCGTAAGGACCTTCGGTCCCTGTAAGTTTTGTTCGGTAGAATGCAAGCTCGCTCGCTATTTGATACTTATCCATGCCCACCACGAGTAGCTCATCCCCCAAGATCCCCTCCCATCGATCCTCCAAGGCCTCCACCTGCCGCGCCAGATCCTCCCAACCCACCATAGGCACATTTTTTGGATACGCTAAGATCGGGAAGCCTAAAGTCGCATAATGGAGCGCGAAGCCGAAGACCAGCAATATGACGGCTATGGTGGGAAACCATGCCCTCCTCAAGAAGGCAACAAGCCTGCCCTCGCCGCCGACCATCTGCCATGCCATTATAGGAATGATAGAAAGCCAAGCGGGGCCTGTCCAGTTGAGCTTGACCACTCGAAAAAGGCTAAAAAGCGTAAAGACGGCGACCGGAAAGAGAGCTGTAAGGGTCAAAAAGAGGAACTTTCGCATCCCTAACGATGCCGTCACCTTTGGGGATATGGCCGCTACGGCTGCCGCCACGCCGGTGGGCGAAAGGAGCAACAATATATACGCTATTGAATCGAGAAGGGAAAACCGCGTAGGGCCCAGCAATCTGCGCGGGCCTTGAAAACCGAAGGAGATCCAGTTGTGCTGGGCGTTCCATATTATTACGGGAGAGAATAAGGCAAAGGCTATGAGAAGGGCCAGATATGGCCTGATGCTCAACAACTTCTTACGGGAGACCGGATCAACGAGCATAAAAAGGAGAGTCCCAGCCCCTAACAGGGCGATCGTATACTTAGACAAGAGCCCCAACCCGGCACAAATCCCTACACCCCACCAGGCCGAACGCTTCTCCCCGAGGAGAGCCCGTTCCAAAAAATATAGCGTCCCGGCCCAAAAAGCCACAAGCGGTGCATCTGGCGTCATGATCATGCCGATGCCGAAGAAGAACGGTATGGTCGAAAAGAGCAGCAGAGCAGGCCAAGCTACAGACTTTTCAAAACAATTTCTCGCCAAGCCATATATGAAGAAGGCAGCAATTGCCCACGAGAGGAAGGCGCCGATCCTGACGAAAAACTCCGTATGGCCGAAGACACCAGTGAAGAGCGCTATAATCCAAGCCACCATAGGAGGGTGGTCCAAGTAACCGATATCCAAGTGTTGAGCGTAGTTCCAATAATACGCCTCCTGCGGTATGAGCTCCATGGTGCCCATGTAAAAGAGGCGCAACAAGGCCGCGTAGGATACGACTAACACCGTCACCATGCCCCAATACATCTTCTCACTCCGCCTCAAGCTGGTCACGGGGAAAACGAAGAGTGCCGACCCCAAATATGTAACTGCGGCGGACGCTGCGATCGCCAACGTTAAGGCCACAAGCGGCGGCCATCCCCAAGAGCGAGCCGCTGTGGCCAGAACCCCTCCGCGCAGGAAGAGGGCTGCTCCGGCTACGGCGAAAAACGCCATGCGCTCCGCCTGAGGCGAAAGGTGAAACTGCCCCCTTCCGAAGGCAGTCCTAGCATTATAGAAATTGAGGAAGGCTGCGGGCATAAAGCTTATCACATTGGCTTGACCTGGAGGTAAGCGCAGGGAGATCACAGCCCAAAAGAGCAGAAAATCGAAGACCATGCCAAAGATCCCCAGCGCCGACGCGTAAATGCCGCCTCTTACGCTTCTTCCCTCAACCATACACCTTCCCCTCTCCATCAAAGCCCCAAAAATAACACCGCCATCAATTATCCCATACCATCATCATTTCGCGGTCAGCACTTGGCCGGGCAGATTGCCTGTGGGCTTTCCATCCGATATGACGGGGATGCCGTTCACCAGGACATGTGAAATGCCATCCGGATATTGCCGCGGCTCTTCGAAGGTGGCGCGATCGGCGATGCGAAGGGGGTCAAAAACTGCCACATCGGCAGCAAGCCCCTCTTTTAGCACACCACGGTCTGTTAGGCGAAAGGCGGCGGCAGGAAGACCCGTCATCTTCCTTATGGCCTCTTCGAGGAAGAGCACCTTCTCCTCCCGGACGTATTTACCCAATATCCTGGGGAACGTCCCGAAAAGCCTGGGGTGAGGCTTTCCTGAGCCGTATATGCCATCCGTTCCTACCATCACCCAGGGTCTTTTCATCACTTCTTTGAGGCTTTCCTCGCAGTTCTGAAAGACAACCATGGTAGCCTTGTTCTTTTCCTCCAATACGATATCCATGACGGCAGCTATGGGGTCACAGCCGCGCTCTGCGGCGATAGCGGCTATGCTCTTGCCCACGATCGCGGGGTTGTTGCTTCCTACAGAGGATACGATCACGTTCTCCCATCCTTCTCTTTTGCCCCTGTCTTCCCAAGAGGGGGTTGGATGGTCGAAGGATTCTCTGATTTTTTTTCTCTCCTCCGGGTCGCTCAAACGCGAAAGCATTTCATGGCTTCCGCCGGCGTGCACCCATGGAGGTAAGCAAGCAGAAAGGGCGGTAGAGCCTGCTATATAAGGGTATTGGTCGGCCGTGATAGCTAACCCCTCTTTTTTGTGGTTTTCCAGATTGTCCAAAATCTCTTTTGCCCTTCCCCAATTGTTCTTGCCGATGGTCTTTAAGTGCGATATGTGGAGGTGCACACCGGATGCGCGCGCAACCTCAAGCATCTCACGGTGAGCGTCCATTATGCTGTCGGCTTCGTTGCGGACGTGAACCACTAAAGCGCCTGAGTGTTCTGCCACAACCTTGCACAGCTCTACGAGCTCGTCAAAGGCGGCATAGCAGCAGGGAGGATATATGAGGCCAGTGGAGAGCCCGAGGGCGCCAGAACGCATGCACTCGTCCAATATTTCCTTCATTTTGTTTAACTCGCCTTGAGAGGCGTGTCGGTCTTCCATGCCCATGACAGCTATGCGCACGGCGCCATGGCTTGCGAGCACACCTACGTTATTGATGATCCCCTTCCGGTTATACCGCTTTAAATATTCTGAAAAAGAGCTCCAATCCCATTCGATATCTGGCGTGCCCAAAAGCCCTGCCAAATGCTCTTGAAGCATCTCTTTTGCTTCAGGTGAGGCAAGAGGAGCTAAACCCAGGCCGTCTTGGCCCAAAACTTCCGTAGTAACCCCTTGTCTTACCTTCTCCTCCAGATGGGGATTGTCGAGGAGCATGAGGTCGCTGTGGCTGTGCGTGTCGATAAACCCAGGAGTTACACAGAGCCCACCAGCATCGATGACGGTTTTAGCTCCTTCCTCTATGCGTCTGGCAATCGAGGCGATCTTGCCGCCTGAAATAGCCACATCGGAGATAAAGCCTGGGCTTCCTGTGCCGTTTATCACGGTGCCGCCCTTGATCAGTACGTCATACATGACGAAATCCCTCCTCGTGATCTTGATGAGAGGCTCTTAATCGGCGCATCTGCCGCCGTCCACCAAAAGGAGCGTGCCCGTTACGAAGTCAGAGGCTTTCGAGGCGAGGTACACGATCGCTCCCGCCACGTCCTCGGGGGTCCCAAGTCTCCCCATGGGTATGCTCCTCGCGATGCTTTCATAATGATCGCCCATCTTTAGATAATCGCGCGTCAGGTCGGTCTCTACATAGGCCGGCCCTATGGCGTTCACGTTGACGCCGCAAGTGGCAAGCTCCATGGCGAGCACCTTGGTCAAAAGCAAAACCCCCGCCTTGCTCGCCGCATACGCCGAATGGTTGGGATGGCCAAGCACCGACGACACGGAGCCCATGTTTATGATTTTGCCTTGCCCTTGGGCCTTCATGATCTTGGCCGCTTCCTTGCAGCACAGGAAAGTCCCCTTCAGGTTTATGTTCATGATCTTGTCCCAATCTTCCTCCGGAAACTCCACTACGGGGAGCCTCTTGTTTATCCCGGCCATATTGACCAAGATATCCAACTTGCCGTAAGTCTTCATTATGTCGCCGAAGACCTGCAAAACCTGATCCGAACGGGTGATGTCGGCGTCGATAAACGATATATTTCTTCCCATGGCGCCGAAGGCGCCCTCGAGATGCCGCACCTTCGATGTGTCCAAGTCCACAACCACCACATGGCAACCGTGCTGCCCCAAGGCCAAAACTGCTTCTCTGCCTAAGCCGCCGGCCCCACCCGTGACGGCTGCCACCTTGTCCGTGAGATCAAAGAGGCCTCTGTAGTCTTTAGAAGGCATCCTTGTCTTCCTCCGCTTTCATAAGGGCGCCTTGAGAAGAAGGCCCCACCATTGCCCTGTAGATATCAAGGTATCCGCCTGGGAAACGCCTATAGGGCTTGCGCGGCGTAGCGTTTTTAAGGCGCTCTTCTATTTCAGCATCGGAAAGCCGCACATTGAGCTTCCTGTTCGGAATGTCTATGTCGATCACATCGCCGTCCATGAGGGCGGCTATGGGGCCACCGTCCGCAGCCTCCGGGGATACATGGCCTATGCATGGCCCCCTCGTGGCGCCGGAAAACCTGCCATCCGTGATCATGGCGACCGAGTCACCCAAACCCATGCCGACGATGAGCGCGGCGGGTATGGAAAGCTCCCTCATGCCTGGCCCTCCCTTGGGGCCTTCGTACCGCACCACAAGCACATCTCCAGGCTTTACCGACTTGCCTAAAAGCGACTCCCTCACATCCTCCTCGCTGTCAAACACCTTGGCTGGCCCTGTGTGGACCATCATTTTAGGATCGACGCCGCTCTGTTTCACGATGGCGCCGCCAGGAGCGAGGTTTCCTTTGAGGACAGCGAGTCCTCCCTCGTGGCTTATGGGGTCGTCCAACGGATGAATTACGTCTCTTCGCAGGATCCTTGCGCCTTCTAAGAGTTCACCGAGACGTTTGCCGCTAACGGTATGGACATTAAGGTTGAGTAACGGCGATAGCTCCTTCATCACCGCACCCACGCCGCCCGCTTCATATAAGTCTTTGACGTTAAACTGCGCTGCGGGCTTAAACTTCGCTATGCACGGCGTCTTACGGCTCAAGCTGTCAAACATTTCAAGCGGTATAGATATGCCCGCCTCTGCGGCAATGGCTGGCAGATGTAACACGGCGTTCGACGAACCGCCCGTGGCCAAGACGAACTTAATGGCATTCTCGAAGGCCTCCTCAGTCATTATGTCCCTCGGCCTTATGCCTTCCTTAACCAACGCTACGGCGCGCCTGCCGGTATATTTCGCGAGCCTCAGGCGACCCGAAGAGACAGCCGGCACAGTGGCAGCGCCGGGAAGGGCCATACCTAAGGCCTCTATGACACATCCCATGGTGCTGCCCGTTCCCATCATGGCGCACACGCCGGCAGTGGGGCAGCTTTCAGACTCGACCTGGATGAACTCCTCATCGCTCATGGCCCCCACGCTGACCTTTCCCATGCCCTCTTTTATGTCGCACATCACCCATTCCTTGCCCAAAAACTTCCCCGGCACCATCGGGCCGGCGGGCAAGAATATGGATGGAAGGTTGATCCGCGCCGCGGCCATAAGCATGGCCGCAGGGGACTTGTCGCAAGAGGCCAAAAACACCACCCCGTCGAAGAGGTCTATGTGCCCCCCTATCATGGTCTCTATCTCCGCAGCCATGAGCTCTCGGCTGGGCAGTACGTAATGCATTCCGGTCCCTTGAGCCCATCCGTCACAGATAGAAATCGTGTGAAACTCGACGGGCACGCCGCCGGCGCTCCACACGCCGGCCTTCACGTGCTCGGCCAAGGTCTTTAAATGCATGCACCCAGGGTGAATCTCGCTATAGGCGCTCACCACGGCTATAACGGGCTTCTTCATATCCTCATCTGTATATCCAGCAGCCCTGAACATCTGCCGCGGATAAGCTCCGGTAACTCCTTCAAGGACTTGATGTTTCCGACTCGTCATTTCTCCACCCCCGCAAGATCTTTAGGCGTTATGATATATTTAAGTCTAAACTATAAATGCCAAAAATGCAGCGAGCGTGAAAAGCCATGAATATTGTCGTTCTGGTAAAGATTGTACCCGATATAGAAAAGGTCACGTTCAACGTGGAAAACGGCACGGTGAACAGGGCTTCCGCACCTCAGGAGATCAACCCCTTCGACCTGAATGCCCTCGAAGAGGCGGTAAAGATCAAAGAAGAAGCCGGCGGAAGGGTGACAGTCGTGTGTATGGGACCTCCCGAAGCGAAGGAGGCCCTCAAAGATGCCCTGGCGAGGGGCGCCGATAGGGCGGTTTTGCTTTCTGACAAGAAACTGGCCGGCTCTGATACCCTTGCCACCTCATACACGCTCTCCTGCGCAATAAAAAAGCTGGGCGAATTCGACTTGATATTGTGCGGCGAAAAGACCACAGACGGCGACACGGGCCAAGTGGGAGCCGAAACAGCGGAACATTTGGGCATTCCCCACGCTTATTACGTCTCGCGCCTTTCCATTGAAGGCAAAAATGCCGTTGTACATTCGGAGATGGAAAACAGGCTCCTCGTCATGGAATTTCCCCTGCCGATGCTGGTCTCTGTGACCAAAGACATAAACGCCCCCAGGCTGCCGTCGCTCAAAAGCAAGCTCGCCTCCCGCAAAAAGGAGGTAGAGGTATGGTCCGCCGCTGACTTAGGAGCGGACGAAAGCAGGCTCGGTTTCCCAGGCTCACCCACGATGGTTTACAAAGTCACATTCCCCACCGAAGAAGGAAGAAAAGGGCTCATATTTAAAGACATCACCGAAGGAATCAAGGCAATCGCCCAGATCCTCTCATAACCCTTGGTCAGGCCTTCGCTCTTGTGTTTTTGCCCGACCATTCTCATTAGCTTGTCCATCGTTAGCTTAAACAGCACAGATGACGATGTGATAAAAAGGAAATGAGATGAAGACCGACTCTCTTTTTATATGTAACGTCTTAAATTTTTGCGCATAATACTTCAAGGGCTATGTTCGGTCGCTGCCATCTTACAAAATGATAGGCAAGAGCCGTCCTGAGTTCTATGACTGATACGAAATACCGATTGTGCGTAACCTGCCGGCGGGTGATCCTCCATACCCTTTCTATCGGATTGAGCTCTGGAGAATAGGGCGGTAGGAAGACGAGATAGAGCCGCTCCTGGTTTTGAACGAAAAACTCTTTCAAAATTCGTGCCCTGTGATATTTGGCGTTGTCCAGGATGAGGAGCAATTTTACTTGAGTAGAACTGGAGAAGGTAATGCAAAAAGTATCCGAAGGTCTCTCCATTGAAAGTGGAGGCTTCTTCTGTGAGGAGACGTCCTGTTTTCAGGTCGAGCGCACCGAAGAAGCCCACTTTCTCGCGAGTAGATGCAGAAAAGACCTGAGGCTGCTGGCCTTTTGGAGACCACATCCGTATCAAGCTGCTGTGACGCTGGAAATGGGCTTCGTCCTCGCACCAGAGCTGAATATTGGGGTCTTTCATCCACCGGTAGAAGTTTTTTTAAAAGCCTCCTGCTGTAGGGGGTCAGCTTCATGAGCTTGGCGACGAGGTCTTTGGAGGGTAAATCCCATCTGATGGAAGAGCCGCTGGCATTGTCGTACACCGAGGGAGACGGCATAATGCTCCTTGAGGTGGAAAGAGAGCAGCAAGCCATCCCACAGGTTTTGATCATATCCCAGTTCTCTGGGAGACCGCTGTATCTCCTTTCGCAATCTCTCCTGATCCGAAGGGGAAAGCCGACCGGGGCGCCCTGGGCGATCCCCTTCCCGCAGTCCGGCAAGGCCATCGGCAAGAAGCCGGCGAATCCAATACTCGACAGCTCTGGGCGAGTCTCCATAGAGACGTGCCGCTTCGTAAGGGCTGGCTCCCTGGAGCACGTAGAGCACCACGTGGAGCCGATGGAAGTATCGCCCTTCACGGGTTCGAGATATCTCGTCTTGAATGGCGGCGACAAATGTTTCTGCATCTGGAATCGCTATTCTTTTCACTGGAAGCGCCTCCGCATTGGTTTGCTTCCGGCATATCCTAAAATATGATTATATGCAACTACTTATGACGTTACATATAAAAGGCAAAGGTCAATGAACCTACGAGAAGAAGAGGCGCTTCTATCGTTAGCCGAGGACGGAGAACGCTTGGACGTAACGCTCTGCTTGGAGAATGCCCGCCCCTATCTCGACAGCGGTTTCTATTGCTACGCCGAGAATCCCTTCAGGTTGGCCGGGCGCGTTCGCACCCTGAATCACCCTCGCATAGGCATCACCTTGGACGTAGGGCACGCCTACCTCTCGGCAAAACGCTACGGCTTCGACTTCTTGGAAGCCGTTAGAAGTGTCGCTCCTCTCGTCAAACATGTGCATTTGCACGACAACTTCGGCCGAGTTTGCAGCTCGCTGGAGAAGAAACAAATCGAGCTCTTCGCCTTGGGCAGGGGCGATATGCATCTTCCCATCGGCAAGGGGGAGATCCCCGTAGAAGAAGTCTTTTCGGCCCTTTGCGATTACTCAGGCCTGCTGATCAACGAAATAAGGCACCGCTACCTCGCCTGGGCCGGCGATGCGCTCGGCC
>LGFQ01000057.1 GCA_001508935.1 Synergistales bacterium 54_24 | reverse complement strand
ACGGACGGCGCCTCGGTGGTAAAAAGCCTCGCCAGGCAGGGCGTGGTCGTAATGGCTGAGGACATGAAGACCGTAGAGGAAGAGGCTCCCGAGGCCTACAAAGACGTCTCAAGGGTGGTCGATGTGGTAGAGCGCGCCGGCATCAGCCGAAAGGTTGCCCGCCTCAGGCCTCTATCTGTAGTTAAAGGTTGAACCTCGGGATCGGGTCTTTACTTTTTGTGTTTCTTAGTCTCACCTGACTTTCCATCCATCCCTTGTATGCTCTCGCTTCCAGACCCACTCTCTTGCGGGGCAGGCAGATGCGGCGGATTTAAGTCTGTGCGGATTTAGGCTTTGGATGGGCGAAAATTTGCTGGTCAGTATTGTGCGAAGAACTCTGCCAACTCGGGCTCTTTGAGCCCTGCGCCCAAGCCTATCATGAGGAGGAGCCGCGCTTTGGCGGCGCTAAGCGCTCCACCAAAGATGACGCCTTCGCGGGCCAGGGAAGCGCCGCCGCCGGCGTAGCCGTAGCGCGGCAGCACCCGGCCGTTGGGGGAGCGCGAGACCACAACCACGACCATGCCGCGCTCTCGCGCAGCTTTGATGTCTCGATAAAATGCCTCGTTGACGTTCCCCATGCCTACGCCCTCGACCACCAAACCCGCCGCTTTGCGCGCGATCGAGGTCTCGACGTATCGCGCATCTATGCCTGCAGCGAACGATACCAGATCCACCTTTTCCTCGACCGCCTCTGCGGCAAGCTTTCTCGTCTCTTCGATATCCCTGAAGTATACTACGCCACCTGGATCCACCTGGCCGAGCAGGCCCGCATCGCCGGAGCTGAAGGCCTTGAGATTTGACGTGTGCTCCTTGCGGACGCTTCGTGCGGCATGTATTTCGCCGGCGAAGACCAAAAGCGTCCCTCTCCCGCGGCTCAATGGAGATGAAGCCGCTTCAAGCGCCGCCGAGAGATTGGCTGGACCGTCGGGGAAGGGCTCCACAGCGGCTCGCTGGGCACCGGTGAGCACCACGGGTATGGGATTGGGCACGGTGACGTCTAAGAAAAACGCAGTCTCTTCCATTGTAGAGGTGCCGTGTGTTACAACGATGCCATCTGCCTCTTTGGCGGCGGAGATCGCCCGGATTCGGCGGGATAGGCCGAGCATGTCCTGTGGGGTGATGTAAGTGCTATTGACGCGCAAAAAGTCCTCTACGGTTACCTCAACCCCGGGAGGCGGTTCCACCATGAGTTCTTGCCCGCTCAAACCAGCTGCCAGGCCTTGGAGATCCGGTCGGTAAACCGTAGCGATCGTCCCACCTGTGGCCAAGATATGCACACGACGCTCGATCATAGCTCCCTCTCCTTTGCACTGTTGGGATCCGTCTTAACGCCCTTGGCAGACATGCTTACCCACCAAGGGCGCCTTTGTAACCTAAAATACGGTCTCGAGCAATCATAGCACAGCGACTGTCATGGTTTATGGCATGTTCGTTTTCGCCTGGGCCAGGCTCGGCTTCAAAATAGTTACGAGCAGCGCCGTTATTATCGTCCCGACGAGGATGGCTATGACGTAAAAACCGAGGTTCCCCACGGCGTTTGGGATCGGCAGCACGAAGATTCCGCCGTGCGGGGCTCTGAGCGTGCAACGGAAATACATGGATAGAGCCCCTGTGACCGCCGACCCGGCCATGATGGACGGTATAACCCGCAGGGGATCCGCCGCAGCAAAAGGGATCGCCCCTTCCGTTATGAAGGATATGCCGAGCACCGCTGCGGCCTTTCCGGCTTCATGCTCTTCCGGCGTGAATTTGTTCTTCGCCATGAAGGTGGCAAGGGCGATGCCCAGCGGAGGCGTCATGCCCGCAGCCATCACGGCGGCCATCGGCTCGAAAGTGTTGCTCGCGAGGAGCCCCACGGCGAATGTATAAGCCGCCTTGTTGACAGGGCCTCCCATGTCCAGCGCCATCATCGCTCCGAGCAACAAGCCTAAAATAGCCGCATTGGCGCCACTCATGCTCTTTAAGCCTTCCGTCAGCCAGTCCATGGCGCTTTTCACGGGCGTGCCGATCACGTATACCATCAAAAGCCCTACTATCAGCGTCGAAAAAAGCGGCAAGACCAAGACCGGCATAAGCCCTTCAAGGCTTTTCGGCAGCTTTATCGATTTCTTCAACCAGAGCACTAAGTATCCAGCTATAAACCCGGCTGCGAGGCCGCCGAGAAAACCGGCTCCTATCTGATTGGCCAGCATGCCGCCTATAAGCCCAGGCGCAAGTCCTGGGCGATCGGCTATGGAATAGGCTATATATCCGGCGAGCACGGGCACCATCAGGGCGAAGGCCGCTCCTCCGCCTATCTGCATCAAGGCTGCAGCCAGGGACCCTTCCTCTTCGGCGGCATGGATCCCGAAGGCAAAGGACAAAGCTATGCATATGCCGCCTGCGACGACTATGGGTATTATGTGAGAGACGCCGGTCATGAGGTGCTTGTAAACCCCTGTGCGCTGGGCTGATCTCCTTGCGCTTATCTCTTTCGTTTCGGATATATACCTCTCCGCCGTAACCGTTGCGCTTTTGAGAGCTTCTTTGATCACGGCCGCGCCGTCTTTTATGGCCATACCTGTAGATGTCGTATATACGGGCTTGCCCGCGAACCTCGAGGTATCGACGTTCGTGTCGGCGGCTATGATGACTATGTCGGCCTGTGCGATGTCTCCTTCCGTCAGCTGGTTTTCCACGCCCGAAGAGCCCATGGTCTCCACTTTTATCTCGTGTCCTAACTTCTGAGCGCCCACTTTTAGCGATTCCGCCGCCATGTACGTGTGGGCTATGCCTGTCGGACATGCCGTTACAGCCACAATTTTGCTCATACAACTCGCCCTCCTTCGCTACTTATCCATCTCTTCTTCTAAGGAAGCTATTACCCTCAAAATTTCCTTTGACTCTCCGGCCGATCTAAGCCCGTCCCTGAAGGAGTCGTGCATCAAGAGTCGCGCTAATTTGGAAAGCGCTTGAAGGTAAACCTTATCGGCGTCGAGAGGGGCGGCGATTAAGAAGAAGATGTCCGCCAGAGATCCGTCGAGGGAGCTCACGTCTATACCCTTCTTCGTGCGCGCCATTGCAAGTCCTGGCGACTTGACGGCCGAAGACTTCGCGTGCGGTATTGCGACCCCGTGCCCTACGCCCGTCGTTCCCATCTTTTCTCGAGCCTCTACGTCTTTAAGGTAGGCTTCTAAATCCGTGACGACTCCGGCTTCGTAGAGCACGCTTGCCATGGCATACCAAACCTCTTCCTTCGTTGATGCGTCTAAATCAAGCAGTATTCGATCCTCAGAAAGCAGTTCGCTCACCCTCATGTCCTTACCTCCTCAATTTTGATATCTTTAATTAATGGATATACCCTTTCTCGACTAGTCCTTCCTGGGCCCAACTTGGTCAATGCTGCTGCAGAAAAGGCTGTGGCCAACCTTGCCCGCTCTTCGAAAGAGCACCCGATGCTCTCTCCTGCTACCAATCCCGCCACCATCGCATCTCCCGCACCGACCGTGCTTAAAACTTGCACTTCAGGAGGGATGGTGCGGATGAACCTTCCCTCACTTGCAAAAATTGCCCCCTTTTCGCCCATAGAGAGCACCGCCGTTCGGATCCCCGATTTCAAAAGCTCTTTGAGGCCAGATACGATCGCCTCCTCGGTGGGGTTTGATATACCCGCGAGGTCGCTGAATTCGGCCAGATTGGGCTTTACGATGTCTGGCCTTGCTTTGGCGGCTTTTTTGAGCGCTTCACCGCTGGTGTCTACGGCGACGTGCAGCCTGAGCGACTTTAAAAGTATGGTTATTTCGTAAAACAGCTCATCAGGGGCGCCGGGAGGAAGGCTTCCGGAGAGGATGAACCATCGGTGCGTTTTGGCTAAACGCGTGAGTCTCTCTTTTAGGTCGCTGCAATCCCTTGCGGTGCAGTTGAATCCGGGGAAGTTTATGTCGGTTATCTCGCCTTTGCTCTTGTCGACGATCTTGATGTTTGTCCTCGTCTTGTCGTCGAGGGAGACGAATTCGTTGCGTATTCCCCTTTTTTCGAGGTATTTCTCGAACAGCTCTTCATTCTCCTTCCCCAAGAATCCGGATGCCGAAACGTCGTCGAGGCCAAAATCCTTCAGAAAAGAAGCCACGTTTAGGCCCTTGCCTCCGGCATCAAATCTCTCCCCCTCGGCGCGGTTCACTTTTCCGGGTGAAAAATTGGGTATGAAGATTGTGTGGTCTATTGCGGGATTGGGCGTAACCGTCACGATGGCGGTCATGCAATCGCTCCTCCTTCCCCAGCGTATAAAACCTTGATCTTTCTTTCGATCTCAGAAGCCATGCCTCTATCGGCGTATATATCGGTGATGAGGAGATCGAGCTCCTCTAAATCGCATATCCGGCAGATGCCTCCGAGGCCGAGTTTCGAGTGGTCAGAGACGAGGATCTTTTCCTCGCCCGCCATCAACATCCGGCGCTTAGTCTCCGCTTCGAGCATGTTCGGTGTCGTGGCGCCGAGTTTAACATGCACTGCGTTGGCTGCGAGGAAAACCTTGTCGAAGTGGAGGGCGTTAAGGGCTTCATTGGCCAGGAAACCCACCAAGGATCTGGGCTTTTTCCGCAAGATCCCGCCCAGAAGCCACACCTCCACGGCGGGATCGTCGATGAACGCGTTGGCTACGTCGATGCAGTTCGTAGCAACAGTTATGCGGCGACCGCGGAGGTTTAAGGCGATCTGCAAGGTCGTCGTGCCGGCGTCGAGCAATATCGTCTCATCGTCGTTGACGAGCGATGCTGCGGCGCGTCCGATCATGGCCTTTAGGTCCAGGTTTTGAACCCGCTTTTCCTCGAAGGAGGACTCCAGTCCAAACGTCGTCGGCACGGCTCCGCCGTGAGTCCTCTTCAAAAGCCGCATCCTCTCTAACACTGCGAGGTCGCGCCTGATCGTGGCCTCTGAGACGCCGAACTTTTTGCACAGTTCGGCCACATATACGGAGTTGCCTCCTTTCAGGATTTCCACAATTGCCGCTCTTCTTTCCTCTGCGAACATCATGATCACCTGTGATTGATTTTGCTCGTTTATGCATCTTATAACATCCTTTCAAATTTTTGTCAATAGACAAATACCCCCCTCACAAAGTGGGCGACGCGATTAACTCCCTTGGATAGCATAAAACCATCTGACAATCTTGGTTTTACTACTACAGAAACAGGTCTTGAATTTTGACCCGACCAGGACTGGTCTGCCCTCTGAGCAATAGAGGCAAGGCGCTTGGCTTGCACACAGAGGTTTGTTACATGCAACAAATCGTGGTATAATATTCATGTAGTAATGTTAAGCATAAGTATTGATTAAAATTAAGGGGGGATTGCAAATGAAGAAACTGGCAAGGTTTATCCTCTTTCTTCCACTGCTTGTGATGCTTATAGCATGTGCGCAGCCGGCCTTCGCTGCAAAGGGAGAGATACAGAGTTTCACTTTCCAGGATATGACTTCCGATGTCCTTGGCATGAAGGAAGACCTCTCTCTAGACAAAATACCCGATGCACACTTTGTCGTATCCATCAAGGGACTTGGCGTAATTACTGGGGTAAGCCTCAAGGCGATAGGCACCGACAGAGGGTGGGATACGGTTCCGGGTAATGACTTATGGGCTATGGTGGTTAAGGACGGTCAGGGCGAAACCTTGACTTCACTCTCGGGGACGCTCTCGTCCCGCCCCTTTCTTGGCTATGTGACTCTCGACATTTACGTCGCCGACGATGGAACGGCTTTCTCTGAAAAGAGAGAATATGAGATCACCGTTTCCTTTATGGATGGCAGCACTGCGACTGCGAAGACCACTGTTGCCGCCAGGCCAGAAGTCTTAGCTGCAAAGCCAGCCGAACCTCAAGCTCAAGTAGGGGATAAGATGTCGGTCGTCCTTTATGGCATCGGAGACAAAGATGTAGTGCAGCGCGGAGAGACCATAAGGGCAGACGGCGTCAAGGATGCCCATTTCCGCGTCCGATTCGACGCTATTTCCGTCGTAGAGGAAATCGCCATCCGCAACGTTGACGGTACATCTTCTGCATGGGACACCGTGCCAGGCAACGGCACCTGGGCTGTGGCAGTCTTTAAGAGCAACGAAATACGCAATAGATCGGACGGAAGCGTGAAGTTCGCCGTCGAAGGCGATACGACGTTGGACCTGTGGATTGCAGACAACGGTTCCATTGCCAAGGGCGGAACCCAGTACGAAGTCATTGTGAAATTTAACGACGGGACAACTCTTCGCAAAGTAGCTGTGCGAGAGGAAACAACCGGTATAGTATCGCAGGAAGGCATCCTCGATGCGGTATTGCAGGCTCCAGGAAAAGGAGACCTGACCTCCAGGAACGAACTGCTCAAAAGCGATGGAAAGGCTGACTGGAAGATCGCAACAGAACTTTCTGCCCGCGGGACCATCGTTAACATCGTTGTCAGGGGCGACGATGGCGCGACGGAGTGGGACACGATTCCTGGAAATGGCAAATGGCTGGTTGCAGTGACGGACGCCTCGGGCAAAGTCTTGAATGCAAGCAACGGCTCTGTTTCGATACCTGTCTCGGGCAGAAAAAATCTTAACCTCTGGATTTCTGACAACGGCACTGTCGTCGAAGGTGACGTAGCGTACAAGGTCATCGTGGTCATGAACGATGGCCGAATCTTTGAGCGATCGGTTAACAGAGATGCCGAATCAGCCGCGGCTCCGCAGTTTTCAGATAAGATTCGCGCGAAATACTTGGGCAAAGGCCCCAAGAACTACCTCCCAAAGGGTGAAATTTCAACGCTTCTTACATCGACAGACGCTAATCCTGATGCCCATGTCAAACTCGAGTTACGCGGCATAAAGGGCACGATTGAAAGCATCGCCATTCAGGCCCTCGACGGTGAAAGTGGGACCTGGGACACCATCCCAGGCAATGGGGCTTGGAACATCGTTGTGACCAGGACCGCTTCTGGGAACATCCTTTCTGACATGGATGGATCTTTCAGAATGGATGTTATTGGCGAGACGGAACTGCACCTGTGGCTTGCAGATAACGGGAAACTTGGCACTTCGCCGGAGAATTTCGAGATCCTCCTTCAACTTGCCGATGGGCAGGTTTTAAGAAATAAGATCACGCGCTAATATGTGCCAAAGAAAGAAATAAGTTCACCTAATGCGGATGGGGATTGCCCTGGTGTGTCATAAGATACCGTGGGCAACCCCCATCTATTACATGGCAACCATGATAAGCACTACAACCTAAGAGTTTCATACACCTAAAGCGCGCTTACAGGTTTAACGACGATATATAGTCACCTGCTTAGAGAAAAGCTTGCCATTTACACTCTTTGCCTCTATGGTGATCGTATTTGCACCCATGGCTAATGGCACTTTGGGAATGCGCCACTTGCCGTTCAAGTTGGTCTCACCGAACTTTCCAATGAGTAGCTGTACATTTCCACCCCCACCGCGGTCACTCCTCCATCGAAGCGAAACAATCCCCGTATCAGATGCGACAGTCCCTTCTAAGTAAACAGAGTCCACGTAGACCACATTATCCTCCACGAGCTTGCCGTCTACAAAAAGAGGATTTATGGAGATATATGTTTCCAGCGACTCATTCTGAGCGAACGCCACCGAGACCATCAACGCCACCGCCATAAATACCATAACCATGAACTGCACTTTGAGGCTTCTCTTCATCTACCATACCCCCTTTTATTATTTTACTTGCTAAATAACCACTCTTTCACGTTACATAAGAAGATGTATAGTCTTGGAGCTAAAATTTTTTGTAGAAGTATGTTTGGATGCAGAATCATTAGGGTCTGCTTTAAGCGCTTCCATGGCGGTCACGCGCCAAGCCACCTTGACATGCTTTGTCCTCTGCGAATCAGCCTTTTCTGGGCAAGGCACATCCCTGCCTCTGTCTTTTTTAGGTTTTAATCCTCATGCTGCTGAGATCTTGTATCTCGTAATGTTTATAATAGCCAATTAAGTAAATTTGTCAACAGTTCATCCTTACCTTAGGGCATGAAATAGAACAAACCTTATGATAAACTATCGATGAAAATTAAAACCATGGAGAAAGGTGGGCCATTCTCGAGGGATGCGGAGCGGTTTGCAAGACAAATCTTCTGTAAAATAATGAGGAAGCCAAGAAGGCATCGGTTGTAAATGAACTACAAAAGAGAGGGCGATCTAAAGTGGACATGAAAGAAGCCTTGATGTTCAAGGGCGCAAAGACAATTTTGGACATTTGCGTGGCGTTAAAACCTAACGAGGAGGTTGTCATCCTCACGGATATGTACAAGGAAAAGCTGGGCAGCGTTTTGGCTGCGGCGGCCGTCGAGCGAGGTGCAGAGGTCAGCATGGTCGTCATGACACCTCGCGAAAGATCTGGACAGGAACCTCCGAAACCTGTGGCTGAAGCGATGAAGAATGCCGATGTAGTCCTTTTGCCTGTGAGTTATTCGGTCACTCATACCTATGCCGTTAAAAACGCCGCAGCTAACGGCGCCAGGATAGTCGCCCTCACAGAGTTTACGGAAGAGATGTTGATCAGCGGGGGCCTTGAGGCGGATTTCCGCGAATTGAAGCCCCTCTGTCAAAAGATCGCCGCAGCCTTCAGCGCAGGCAACGAGGTCCGTGTCACTTCTTCCAAAGGGACCGATTTGACCATGGATATCCGTGGAAGGCGCGGCAACGCCCTCTACTGCATCGTCGGACCTGGTGAGTTTTCTCCTGTCCCGAATGTAGAAGCGAACGTCTCTCCCTTAGAGGGAACGGCAAACGGCAGGATCGTCGTCGATGCGAGCATCCCGTATCTCGGAATAGGCGTCATCGACGAGCCGATCTACATCGACGTCGAAAACGGCTTTATCGCGAAGATCGAAGGCACCAGACAGGCTGAGGTCTTGCGGAGGGACCTCGAAAGCCATAACGACAAAAACAGCTTCAACATAGCCGAGCTCGGCGTGGGGTTGAATCCCAAATGCAAGCTCATAGGCGTCATGCTCGAGGATGAAGGCGTCCTCGGAACTGCCCACATCGGCATAGGTACGAGCATCACGCTGGGTGGCAATGTAAAGGCCCCTTGTCATTACGATCTGCTGTTCTGGGACCCCAAGATCGAAGTGGACGGAAAGCTCATCGTCGACGGCAAAAACATCCTCGTTTGAAGGCTTGGCATATAGAGAACAAGGGAATCAGGCAACGGAGTTTTCTTCGTTGCCTGATGCGATATCAGGCAAAAGTAATTAACCGTAATTTTTAGGCAAGAAAGTTGTCTTAACCTGTGTGCAGCATAGCGCACAGAATCGAACATTTACGCTCGACCGCGAACCCATGTCGATTTTTGAACCTTTTTGCGCGATCTCGACGCTGTAGCCGATAGGAGCGCAAGGAGAACATTTTACACGCATAATATGGACAGTTTTCCTTGCGGTATCCCAAGATTGCCGTTATCGCACTTCCGATACCTCTCATCGTAATAGGGCTTTTAAAATTCCCAGCCTGGTCGGCTATTGCGATTTCAGTATTCGGTACCATCGGTA
>LGFQ01000056.1 GCA_001508935.1 Synergistales bacterium 54_24 | reverse complement strand
CTTCACACCCATTCCTCCCTCACCGCACAAAAACTTCGACCGACATGCAAATTCGCCATCCTTTTAAACACGGCTAAATACAACAACAGACACACCATAAACAAAACATAAGAGCGCGCATCCTCACATCGCCTATTATTCCGCATTCACCGATGGCAAGTCAAGCGCAATTCTCGGTTCTACCTTTACAAAATTGTGTAGATGACACAGACTTTGGAGTCGCGCATCGGGTTTTGGCCTTTTGTCACGTCTTTTCCGCATCATCCATCGCCTTGCCGTTTGACGGTCGGTTGAGTTGACCGTATCTGTGGCATGGGATAAAATATAAAAGCTTAATCAGCACCATACCTTAGGGAGGAGGGATAGAAATGGGCAAATATTTGAAGGTTTTAGGGCTCTTGAGTGCGATCTTGCTTTTGGGGTTCAGCGCGGCTTCTGCCGCGGATATAGTGCAGCTCACGCTGGCTACCGGCGGGACGGCAGGCACATACTATCCTTTGGGCGGTGCCATAGGGCAGATAATAAGCCAGCGGACTGGCGTGGTTAACATCACTGCTCAGGCCACAGGGGCTTCTGTGGAGAATATGAACCTTCTCGCCGCAGGCGATGTGGACCTGGCGTTGGTCCAAAACGACATAGCCGATTACGCCTGGAATGGCACAGAGTTCTTCAAGAAGCCGATAAAGAATTTCCGCGCCATAGCTCGCCTTTACCCCGAACATATTCAGGTTGCGACCTATGCCGATAGCCCCATCAACTCCATAGCGGACTTCAAAGGGCACAAGATCTCCGTCGGAGCTCCTGGCAGCGGTAACGAGGCCAACGCGAGACAGATCCTCGAGGTATACGGTTTGACCTACAAGGATATTCAACCTTTATTCCTCTCTTATGCGGAGACGGCTGATCATTTCAAGGACAGGTTGATGGATGCCTTCACCTTTACAACCGGCGCGCCCAACTCCGCTATTCAGGACATCTGCTCGCTCATAAAGATAAAGTTTATCGAGATTAAGGACGAAAAGCGCGATGAACTGATGAAGAAATATCCATTCTTTGCGAGAGAAGTTATAAAGGCCGGCACTTATGGCGATTGGCAGAACAAAGATGTGGAGACCGTGGCCGTCCAGGCTATCCTCGTGGTGAGGGAAGATTTGCCCGAAGACGTCGTCTATAATGTCACCAGGGGACTCTTCGAGAATCTGGACGAAATAAGGCAGGCCCACTACAAAGCTAACGATATCACGCTCGAGAGGGCGGTCGAAGCCATAACTGTCCCCTTCCATCCAGGAGCTATCAAATACTACAAAGAGGCGGGCATCTGGAAGGAGTAGGAAACCTGCCATCGATGTTTTAAGCTATTGGGGGGAGGCTTTAAAAACCTCCCCCCAATTTTTTGCATCTGACTTATAATAAGGATGAGATAACCGCAGAATAGCTCGTCATTTTAAGGAGGTTTCGACATGGACAAAGGAGGTTCCATCGGCATATTCGATTCAGGCTTGGGGGGGTTGACCGTAGCGAGGCAGGTTATGAAAGTCCTGCCGAAGGAGAACATCGTATATTTCGGCGATAACGGCAGGGTCCCATACGGGGAAAGGCCGAGAGAGGTCATTATCGAGTTTTCCAAGCAGATCTCCCGCTTTCTAATAAAAAAGGGAGCCAAAATGATTATCATCGCCTGCAACACCGCCACTGCGGCTGCATTGGATGCGTTGAAAGAGGAATTCGATCTGCCAATAATCGGCGTTATAAGCGCCGGTGCCAGAATGGCCGTCAATGCCACAAAGAACGGGAAAATCGGCGTGATAGGGACTACGTATACGATAAAGAGCGAAGCCTATCATAAAAAGATCAAAGAGCTGCGCCACGACGTGGAAGTTTACGGCTCACCGTGTCCCAAGTTCACTCCTTTGATAGAGGGCGGCAAGCAAGATTCGCAGGAGCTCATCGAGGCAGCTCAAGAGTACCTCGCCCCATTGAAGGAAAAGGGTGTAGACGTGTTGGTGTTGGGGTGTACTCACTATCCCATTGTGGCAGAGCACCTGCAGAAGATCATGGGAGACGGCGTGACGCTGGTAGATCCAGCCATAGCGACAGCTGAAGAGGCCAAGGCTTTGCTCGATGAAAAGGGCGGCCACAACGAAGGCAACCTGTCGCCGACCTATTTCTTCTATACGACTGGCGATGCCTCGACATTCGCAAACTTCGCAAAGCAGATCGTAGGACTTGGAGAAGTTGATGTCACGCACGTTCCCGTTTCGGAGCTTGAAAGGGGTTAGCGAACTTTCATGAAGGTGCTCTTTGCCGACAGATCTTTTGAAAGGTTGCTCGACATCCTCCGTCCGATATTTCAAGGCCACGACGTCCGCGCGGCCAATGCAAAAGAAGACAACGATGCGCTTTCCTGGGCCGAGGTGCTGGTGGTGGGGCCGCCAATTCCAGTCGAGGACTCGATCCTCGATCGCGCGCCTGGACTCAAGTTGGTTCACCAGTGGGGCGTTGGTACTGAGGCCATCGACGTGGAAGCGTGCACTCGCAGGGCTTTACCGGTCTGCAACGTTCCATCCAGAGGCACGGGGAATGCTGAAGGCGTAGCCGAAATAGCTCTCCTCCACATGCTCCTCTTGGCCAAGCGCTACTACAGGTGTTGCGAAAACATCAAAAAGCGCCGCGCCTTTGCCCCAAGGGGTATGACGCTTTGGGGCAAAAGGGCCTGCGTCATCGGCCTCGGCGGTGTCGGTCTTGCAGTAGCTGAGCGCTTGTCCGGCTTAGGGATGTCCGTAGTGGGGGTGAATCGCACGCTGAGGCCCGAGCTCGAAGAGTTCGGGTTTGAATCCCTCCACCACTTAGCCCAGATGAGAGATGCCGTGAAGGGATGTCATTTCGTGATCATCGCCCTGACTCTGACTCCGGATACAGAGGGCATCATAGACGAGGATGTGTTATCTTCTATGGAGCGGTATTCCTTTTTGATCAACGTAGCAAGGGCAGGCTTGGTGCGTCGATCTGCACTGGAAAAGGCCCTCGATGAAGGGTGGATAGCGGGGGCTGGCCTCGATGTCTTTTGGGATGAACCGGTTTCGCCGGATGATCCTTTCTTGAATAGACAAAATGTGACAATAACCCCCCATGTGGGAGGCACAAATGATGCCGCCCAGGAGAAGATCCCCGCCTTTATTGCGGAGAACATCAATCGCTTAGAGCGCGGCGAACCGTTGGAATCTTGTCTGAATTGCGGGAAGCTCATCCAGGGCGGGGATCAAGAGCGTTCGTCTGCGGAGACAGGGTAAATGTGCATTGCCAAGGGAGTGTTATTTGATTTCGATATGACGCTGGTCGACAGCAGTTGGGGAATAACCAGGGCTATGAACGCTTTGGCGAGGGCCGTGGGTCTTCCTCAAGTGTCGCGGAGGAGGGTGTTGCGCACCATAGGCCTTCCCCTCGAACGGGCCTGGTTTGAGCTTTGGGGGCGCGTGGAGTCTGAATGGGCGAACATCTACAGGGAGCGGTTCGTGAACGTGGAGTCTAAGCATTTAAAGCCGTTGCCGGGAGCCATAGCGGCCTTGGAGGAGCTGATGGCAGCCGGCTTGAAATTGGGAGTGGTCACCAACAGGCGTTTCGCTTCCAAGGTCGTCTCGCTCACAGGGCTTGACCGTTATTTTGTCGCAGTTATCGGGCTTGAGCGCGTGAATAACCCTAAACCCCACCCGGAGGCATTGGAAGAGGGCTTGAGGTGTCTTGGATTGGCCTCGGAAGAAGCGGCCTTCGTTGGGGACTCTGAGGTCGACATGGAGACCGCCAGGAGGGCCAACATTCGGGGCATCGGAGTGACCACCGGCGCCTTCGATGCCGAAGCCTTGATGAAAGCTGGAGCCTGGCGCGTTATAAACGACTTGAGCGAGCTCCCTTATATATTGGAGCTCGACTCGTGCGGGCATGTATTGAAACAGGATCGGGGGTGAAGAGGGTTTGAGCGAGTTGCCGCGCCCTTCGTTCACAGAGAATGCCATCCGTATATTGGAACGCCGTTATCTGCGCAAGGACTCTCAAGGAAGGGTTTGCGAGACGCCCGAAGAAATGCTGTGGCGCGTTGCTCGGGCGGTAGCCTCTGCAGAAGAGAAGTGGAGTGAGGATCCAGCGCAATGGGAAGTGAGCTTTTATGAGATGATGGCACGTTTGGATTTCCTCCCCAACTCTCCGACCCTGATGAACGCCGGCACTGGTGTGGGGCAACTTTCGGCGTGTTTCGTCCTGCCGGTTGGAGACAGCATGGAGGAGATATTTGATGCCCTCAAATACACAGCGCTGATACATAAATCGGGCGGAGGAACCGGGTTCAACTTTTCATCTCTGCGCCCTGCAGGCGACGTGGTAAAAAGCACTATGGGAGTCGCATCTGGGCCGGTCTCTTTTATGGAGCTTTTTGACCATACTACCGAAGTGGTAAAACAAGGCGGAATGAGGCGCGGTGCCAACATGGGCATCCTGAACTGCGACCACCCCGACATCGAGCGCTTCATCTCGGCCAAGTCCGAGGAGGGTCGTCTTTCCAACTTCAACATCTCTGTGGGCGCAAGTGACACCTTCATAGAGGCGATAAAAAAAGGAGACCTCTTGGCGTTGACAAACCCCCGCACCGGGAGCGAAGTCTCCAAAGTCTCGGCGAGAGACCTCTTCGAGGAAATAGCCGGGGCAGCGTGGATGAGCGGCGATCCGGGCATGATCTTTCTCGACAAGATCGAGGCCGCGAATCCCACACCCCACCTCAGCCGCATCGATGCGACCAATCCCTGCGTGCCGGCCGACACCTTCGTCATGACCGACGCAGGCCCCCGTCTCGTCAAGGACCTTATCGGCGAAAGGGCCACCCTCATCGTCGATGGAAAACCCTTCGAGACTACCGAAGCGGGTTTCTTCAAGACGGGAGTCAAGCCATTGTTGTCTATCAGGACGAAGGAAGGCTACTCCTTCCGCGCCACAGCGGAGCACCCCGTTTTACGGGTCACAAAGAAGACACGGCACACCCTGCAAAAAGAATGGATCAACGTCTCCGACCTCAAGCCCGGCGACGAGATCATGCTGCACGATCACAGAGAACTCGCTGGCTGGGAAGGCCTCTACGGAGAAAAAGAAGGCTACCTGATGGGGCTTCTGGTGGGCGACGGAACACTCAAGTCGGACAAAGCGGTCCTTTCCGTGTGGCCTTACGAGAAAGCCTGCGGGGACGGAACGGCGGGCATCATGGGGAGGGCTCTTGAGGCTGCGGAAGCGATGCCCCATAGGAGCGATTTCCAGGGCTGGTGGAAGGTTTCGGGAAGAGGCGAATATCGCATGAGTCTCGCGACGCTGCGAGGACTCGCCTTTTCACTGGGCATGAAGCCCGGCGAAAAGACCATTACGCCTCACTTAGAAACCATGACGTCCTCGCAGTTTGCCCGTGGTTTCCTGCAGGGCCTCTTTGACTCCGACGGTTCCGTCCAAGGCTCACAGAAAAAAGGCATCTCCATCCGTCTGGCCCAGAGCGACATAAAAAGGCTTGAGGCTGTGCAGAGGATGCTCGCCCGTTTTGGCATTGTTAGCGTTATCTATAAAAAAAGGCGGCCCTCGAAAATCACATTTCTTCCCGATTGGGAAAACGGAGTCGGTTCCTACGAAACCCGGCCGCAGCATGAACTGGTAATCTCCCGGGATAACGTGCGTCTCTTCGCCGAACGGGTCGGTTTTTGCGACGGCGCAAAGAGCGCGAAGCTCTCTTCGCTTTTGGCCTCTTACAGGAGAACTCCCAACAGCGAACGCTTCACGGCTACCGTCGAATCCATTTCAAGCGCTGGGACGGAGGATGTCTATGATGTCCAGGTGCCGGGCGCAAACGCCTTCGATGCCAACGGCATTGTGGTGCACAACTGTGGCGAGCAGCCACTTCTGCCATACGAAAGTTGTAATTTAGGATCTATTAATCTTGTAAATATGTTGGACGAAAAGGGCAGCATCGATTGGGATAGGCTGTTTGCGACGACCAAGCTTGCCGTGCGCTTCCTTGACGACGTCATTGAGATCAACAATTTTATCATCCCTCAGATAAAAGATGCCACATTGGGCAACCGCAAGATAGGCCTCGGCGTAATGGGGTGGGCAGACCTGCTCTTCAAGCTCGGCATTCCTTACGATAGCGACGAAGCCCTCGATCTGGCGCGCAAGGTGATGTCGTTCATTCAAAAGACGGGTCACGACGAGAGCTCTAAGCTTGCCGCATCGAGAGGTCCTTTCCCCAATTGGAAAGGGAGCAGGTGGGAAGAAAGAGGTTTGCCTATGAGAAATGCCACCGTGACGACGATCGCTCCAACCGGCACCATTTCGCTCATAGCCGAGTGTTCGAGCGGAATCGAACCGGTCTTCGCTTTGGCGCACCGCCGTAAGGCTTTTGGGGGTTCAGACCTCTTAACTTATACAAACGAAATTTTGATGGAAGCCTTGCGCAAAAACGGGCTCGCTGACACAAAAGTGGTCGAGGCCATCATGGAAAAGGGATCTTTGAAGGAAATCGATTTGCCGGAAGAGATCAAGAGGGTCTTCGTGGTAGCTCATGACATCCATTTCGAATGGCACGTGAGGATGCAGGCTGCCTTCCAGGAATTCACCGACAACGCTGTGAGCAAAACGATAAACATGCCTCGCGAGGCCACTGTAGATGACGTGAAAAAGGCCTATTTTTTGGCTTATGAGCTTGGGTGCAGGGGGATTACCATCTTCAGGGATGGATGCAAGGAGGATCAAGTACTTCACGTCGGCGTTAGTGCTGAAAAGCAGAAAATAGTGGCGGAAGAGGCGATTGAAACCGGGGAATACGTGAAGCCAAAGAAAAGGCCGGCAATTTTGTCCGGCAAAACGACGAAGATCGGGACGAACTTCGGCAATCTTTATCTCACGGTCAACTTCCTCGATGGCAAACCCTTTGAGGTTTTTGCCACACTCGGCAAGTCGGGCAGAGACACGCAAGCTCATACGGAGGCTTTGGGCAGGTTGATCTCTTTGGCCTTGAGGAGCGGCGTGCCCGTCGATGACATTATAAGACAGCTCAAGGGTATAGGCGGTGGTATGCCCTTTTTAGAGGACAATGATCTCATTTTGAGCCTTCCAGATGCGATTGCGCGAGGCCTCGAGAGGGCTTTGGGGAGGTCCGTCGAAGTCAAGGGCAGCGGAGATATGTGTCCTGTCTGCGGTGCTTCCTTAGTGTATGCTGAAGGGTGTGAGCGATGCACTGTTTGCGACTACTCGCGCTGCAATTGAAGTGACTCGGGGACGCGTTTCGTTTGTCCATGAGGAAGAGACGTGGTTTCGGTTTAGTCTATTTATTTGCAGTGGCGCTCGTTGTGCTCGTTGCGTTTTTTGCCTACGCAGCATGGTGGTTTCACTACAGAGAGGTTCACCCTAAAGTCGTGGCAGCGATTCCCACCGTTTACGCAGAGGAGATCCTTTCTGAGGGGTGGCTTTTGTGGCACGAGGAGATATTGGCGACGCCATATGCGGGTAAAATCGTTTACTCGAGGCCCCACGAAGCGCATCGCGTCTTTAAGGGGGAGGCGGTAGCAGTTATCGATACCGGTAGAGAGCGCATTCGTCTCGCCTCGCACAAGGCGGGTTACTTTGTGCCAGGGCTGGATGGCGCGGAGGGGGCGTGGCGATTTTCCGAGATATGGCTCGGCTCTGGGCCGCCGAAGATGAAGGCCGCTTTTAAATGGTTTGAAAACGGCCATGCGCTCAAGCGCGGCGACCCCATAGGCAAAGTCGTACCGATGCCGCAAAACTTGCGTTGCATAGCCTTCGTCGCCGCTACTCCCGATGTGCGAAGAAGCGTTGAATCCGGACGCCTATCCATTAAGCTGATGCCTAAAGGATTACCGCTCTCGACAGAGGTTTTGGCCAGCGAGGAGCTCGTGGGAGTGTATAAAGTCTATCTTTCACTCTCCCCTTATTTCCCGCCCTCTGTCTTGACATCTCGGAAGCTTTCCTTCTATGTTTTTGTGGGGGAGCGCTCCGGGGTCGAGGTCCCCGAAAGCTCTGTTGTGATGAGGAACGGAAGGCAAGGGGTTTGGGTCGTCGAGGGTGGCGTTACGACCTTTAGGGACGTTCACGGGATGCCCATCTCTTCGGGTCGCTTTGTGGTTACGGAAGGTTTGAAGGCCGGAGAGATAGTTATCGAAGAAGGCGGCAAAGCGAAAGAGGGGGGGCGAGTCCTTCTTTGGTAGGTTCGAATGCAGATATAAAAGAGCGAGTGAACGCCGTGCGCGAACGCATAGCTTTGGCTGCGCAAAGGGTAGGCCGCAAGCCCCATGAGGTGCGCCTTGTGGCCGTCTCAAAGGGTCGGGGCGTGGAGGAGATGATCGAAGCCGTACGCGCCGGCGTGGATGCGATAGGCGAAAACCGCGTTCAGGAGGCTGCGCAAAAGCGCGCCCTTTGGCCGGCGTCTATGGCAGTTCCATGGCACATGGTCGGGCACTTACAGCGGAATAAGGCCTCTAAGGCGCTCGATCTCTTCGATATCATTCAGAGCGTGGACAGCATTCCTCTTGCGGATGCGCTTTCGCACCTGGCCGCCCAGAAGGGAAAAACCCTCCCGATTTTCCTCGAGGTCAACGCTTCGCGCGAAGGGTCGAAATACGGATTTCCGCCCGAAGAAGCGGTAAATGCCGCAGAAGCTGTCGCCGAGCTTTCAAACCTCCGCCTGCTCGGGCTGATGACCATAGGCCCGCTTACAGACGATCGAGCACAAGTGCGCGGCGCCTTCGGGCTTTTGCGCGAGTTGAGGGATAAAATAAACGAGACGCTTAAGTTGGGTTTAAGCGAGCTTTCCATGGGCATGAGTGACGACTTCGAGACGGCCGTGGAGGAGGGAAGCACTATGGTGCGGATAGGACGCGCCATATTCGACCTCAAAAAAAGGCCCTTTGAGAGGTGAAAGATCATGATAAGACGCCTTTTTTATCTCTTGGGACTCGCCCCGCCTCCGGAGGAAGAAGAGGAGGTAGAGGATGCAGATTACGATCAGATCGAGGAGCGGCGTACCCGCCTCCTTCAAAGCCCAGCGCCCCAGGCGAAAGTGATAATCTGCCAGGGTGATCTGTGTGCCGAGAGGAAGGAGGAACTCGCCGAGGCGCTTCACAAGGGCCAAATTATTTTCCTCGATTTGCGTCACTCCGACCCTTCCTTGGGGCAAAGCACCCTCGATTTCGTATGCGGCGTGGCTTACGCCATGAAGGGGCACGTAATGCGCCTGTCGCCTGGCATATTTTTGGCCGCACCTCGGAAAGGCCTATTGGAAGTGTGGGAGGAAAAAGGAGAAGAGGAGGAGTCTGGTGACTGAACTGCTGAAGGCCTTGGATGTGATAAACCAGACGTTCAAGCGGGCGCTTCGCGGTTACAATCCCGTAGAGGTAGACGAATTCCTGGATAGGGTGGCCGACTCGCTTCAGGCCTATGCCGAACGTTGCGTAGAGCTCGAGCGAGAGCTCGAACGCCTCAAAGAACAGATTCGAGAGTACAAGGGGATGAGGGATTCCCTTCAGGAAGCGCTACTGATGGCCCAAAAGAGCGCCGATGA
>LGFQ01000055.1 GCA_001508935.1 Synergistales bacterium 54_24 | reverse complement strand
GTCATCTTTCGCGTATTCGTTTCTCCTGGCTTCCGCGATACAGACTCTCACTTTACATCCCCCATGACCCTAGCCTGTCTGATGCTCAAGCTAAAGTTATTTCGAGCTTAAATTGCCCGGTTAAGGCTGAATAGAGTCATCATACATTGCTATTATATAGGAGCACGCACTGCCTGGGTGAGACGACTTAAGGGAGGGAAGCCTGAAGTTTTAGGAAAAGGTGCAATTTCTGGAGCTATCATAGCATAACAGGAAAGCAGGCCAATGCTCCTAAAATCGCAATAAAAAATCCCGACACAGTACGAAGCCCGTCGGGATAAAGCCTGGCGGGCCTGGCCGGACTCGAACCGGCGACCTACGGCTTAGGAGGCCGTCGCTCTATCCTACTGAGCTACAGGTCCGCAACAAAATCTTACCATGGGAAGAAAATATGTTCAAGGCTCGATCCCCAGCAGATACGGACATACACAAAGATGTATACACGCGTCGCCCTATGATTTATAATAAACAAGGCTTTGGAGCGGTCCGCTGCCCTTTAAAAAGCTCACAGCCGCTTTATATAAGGCAAGCCGAACCAAAAGAAAGGGCGCATAAACGAGCCCGCCGCAAGAGATCGAAGAGAAACAATTAAGAAACGGGAGGTGCATAAAGTGCCGGTAAAGTATTTTGAGGTGAGATGGCACGGGAGAGCGGGACAAGGCGCGAAGAGCGCTTCTCAAATGCTCGCGGAGGCGGCTCTGGGAGCTGGAAAACATGTCCAGGCCTTCCCGGAATACGGGGCCGAGAGGTCGGGCGCTCCCATGAAGGCCTTTAACAGAATCGGGGACGTGCCCGTGCTCGTAAGGTCCTCCGTGGAAAACCCCGACGTGGTAGTGGTCATAGACGACACGCTGCTCTCCCCCGCCGTGGCGGAAGGACTGAGCGATGACGGGGTTCTGCTCGTGAACACTGCAAAGGATGCCGCATTTGTGGCCGAGAAGACGCAGCTCAAGGGTAAGATATGCACGGTCAACGCCACGGAGATAGCCCTTCAGGAGATCAAGAGAGGGATACCGAACACCCCCATGCTCGGGGCCCTCGCCAAAGTCACAGGCGTGGTCACGCCAGAAGCCTTGGAAGCGCGAATAGAAGAGATGTTCGGCGACAAGTTCCCGAAAGAGGTCGTAGAAGCCAATAAGCGCGCCCTAAAGAGGGGCTACGAAGAGGTCCGTTGTTCGCAATAGAGGAGGCGAAGACATGGCTGCAAAGGGATGGAAGGAGATACCCATCGGCGGAACGATAACGGAGGCCGGAAATGCGAAAGAGGTCAAGACCGGCTCGTGGAGGGTTATGAGGCCCATTCACGATAAGAACAAGTGCACGAGCTGCATGCTCTGCTGGCTATACTGCCCCGATCAGGCGATACTCCAAACGCAAGGGCACATGGACGGGATCAATTACGACTACTGCAAGGGGTGTGGCCTGTGCTCGAGCGTATGCCCGGCAAAGGCCATCGAGATGAAGGCCGAGACGGAATTTTTGGAGTGAGAAGGGAGGAATCGCAATGGTCACGGTAGCAGAAAAAATGCGAGCGAAGCAGGCCCTCACCGGAGCCGAAGCCGTAGCTCACGCCATGAGGCAGATAGAGCCGCATGTGGTGGCGGCTTACCCCATAACGCCACAGACGCCCATAGTCGAATACTTTGCTCAGTTCGTAGCCGACGGATTGGTCAAGACCGAAATGATCCCCGTTGAGAGCGAGCACTCCGCCATGAGCGCCGTCGTCGGGGCGGCAGCCTCCGGCGCCAGGGCCATGACCGCCACCAGCGCCAACGGATTGGCCCTCATGCACGAGGTGGTTTACATAACCGCTTCCATGAGGCTCCCCGTGGTGATGCCGGTGGTAAACAGGGCCTTGAGCGGCCCCATCAACATCCACTGCGATCACAGCGACTCCATGGCCGAGCGGGATTCCGGGTGGATACAGCTTTACGCCGAGAACAACCAGGAGGCCTACGAGCTCACCATATTAGCTGTGAGACTCGCCGAATCGGAAGAGGTGAGGCTGCCGGTCATGGTGTGCCTCGACGGCTTTATCCTCTCGCACGGCGTGGAACCCCTCGAGATTTACCCTGACGACCAGGTTAAAAACTTTGTGGGAGAAGTAAAGCCGTATTATCCCCTGCTGGACACCTCGCACCCTGTAACGTATGGCCCCATCGACCTTTACGATTACTACTTCGAGCACAAACGGCAGCAGATAGAGGGGATGAAAGGGGCCAAGAGGCTCTTCCCCGCCATCGCCCAGGAGTTCGAAAAGGCCTTCGGAAAGAGATATGACTTCGTCGAGCGATATCGCACAGATGACGCGGATTGCGTCATAGTCGCTCTTGGTTCCACCAACAGCACGATCAAATACGCCGTCGACTGGATGAGAGAAGAGGGGCAGAAGGTAGGGCTCTTGAAGCTCTGGACGTTCAGACCCTTCCCCAAAGAGGAGATCAGAAAAGCGTTGGACGGCAAGAAGGCCGTGGTCGTGCTGGACCGCGCCGCATCCTTCGGTGCGGAGGCCCCGCTCTACGAAGCCGTAAAGTCATCCCTCTATAACGCAGCCCACAGGCCCGCGATGGGCAGTTACATCTACGGCTTGGGCGGCAGGGACATAAGGCCCGAAGATATCAGAAAGGCCGCAGACGACGCCTTGAAAGGCGAGCTGAACGCGGACGAACAGATGTATCTGGGACTGAGGGAGTAAAGGAGGAATATCTATGCCCATCACAATGAAAGAGTTAGCGCTGGAATTCGACAAGAAAAACCCAGGGATCACCCAAGGGCACAGGCTCTGCCCCGGCTGCGGAGCGCCGATAACGGCCAAGTTCGTGCTGATGGTGGCAAAGCACTTAGGATACGACCCCCTGGTAGGGGTTGCCACAGGATGCCTCGAGGTCTCCACCACCATCTATCCTTATACGGCCTGGAGCATCCCCTACATCCACAACGCCTTCGAAAACATCTCCGCCACTGTGAGCGGCGTCGAGACGGCCTCGAGGGCGCTGAAAAAATGGGGCAAAATCCCTCAAGATAAACGTCACGCCTTCATAGCCTTCGGCGGCGACGGCGGCACTTACGATATCGGCTTGCAATCGCTTTCTGGCGCCGTGGAACGGGGGCACAACTTCCTCTACGTCCTTTACGACAACGAGGGGTATATGAACACGGGAAACCAGCGCTCGGGCTCCACCCCGCCGGGCGCACAGACCACCACTGCCCCAGTCGGCAAGGTAATCCCAGGCAAACCTCAGCTCAAGAAAAATATCGTCGAGATCATAGCGGCCCACGAAAACGTATACGCCGCCACGGTGTCGCTTTCGGATCCAGTCGACTTCTTCAACAAGGTAGAGAAGGGGCTGAACTTCCAAGGCCCTGCCTTCTTGGCGGCGATGTCACCCTGCGTGCGCTTCTGGAGGGTGCCGGAGAGCGATACGGTCAAGATAGCGAGGCTCGCCGTAGAGAGCAACTACTGGCCGCTCTATGAGGTGGAAAAGGGCGTTTATAGGGTCACGAGAAAACCCAAGAGCTTCAAGCCCGTGGAGGAGTTCCTCAAGAGCCAGGGGAGGTTCAGACCGCTCCTTTCGAGGCCCGATGCCGATAAAATCGTGGGCGAATTACAAGCCTACGTCGACGCTCGCTGGGAGAGGTTGCTGGCACTGGAGGAAGCCACCAAGGACAAGCCTATAAGAAAATAGCCAAAGCGCTCCGTATGCAATATAATTTTAAAAAAGCGAAGGGGAGGGATAGAAATGGCTTCTGTAAAGGCACATGGGCCGCACCCAGGCCATGAGAACCACCTTTGCTACCTGCACAACATGGGAGTGCTCGACGCGGATGTGGAAGGCTTCAAAAGCCTCGTGAAGGACGCCAAGTTTCTGTGCAAGGAGTGCGGCAGGGCCGCCGCCGAGGCTGAAAATCTTTGCGATCCCATCAAACTATGATGAAAAAGGCGGGGTGCGGAAATGCGCCCCGCCTTTTTATTTTATGAGCACGTGCGACACGTGCATCTAAAATAAATTCAGCAAGCCTTGACAAGAAAGCAAGGGCATTGTATGCTCGATCTGGAAGTTTGGCGTGCCTAACTTTTGATCTATCCTTAAGCGACGCTCGCCAACAAAAACAACTGACAAATAGAAGGTGGAGATGAACGTGGAGGTGCCGTTGAACGAACTGCCGGACGAAGCCGAGGCGTATATATTATCGCTACCGCACGGAGAGAGCGGCAGAAGGCTCGAGGCTATGGGTTTGCGACCCGGCAAGCGGATCCGAAAGGTCTACGGGATGCCCTTCCATGGCCCTATAACCATATCGCTGGACGGAAGGCAGATCGCGATAGGTCATGGCATCTCCGCCAAAATAAAGGTGCGACCAGCTTCCAAGGAGGAAAACAGATGAAGGGGTGTGCTTGCTGCCAGACCAAGGAGTCATGCCCGTTCGCTTCGGCAATGGAAGGGAAGGCCGGATACAAAGGACGCATCCTACTGATGGGAAATCCGAATGTGGGCAAAAGTGCCATCTTTTCCCGCCTCACCGGCGTGCACGCCTTGTCGTCAAACTATCCCGGGACAACTGTCGGCTTCACGGAGGGCAGGCTGCAACTCGGCAAGGCCGCATACCGCCTCATAGACGTCCCGGGGGCTTATACGCTCGAACCCACAAACGAGGCAGAGGAGGTAGCGTGCCGCATACTGGACGAGGGGGCGGACGCCGTGATAGTCGTCCTCGACGCCACAGCCCTCGAGCGCAGCCTCTTTTTGGCCCTTCAAATCCTCGAGAAGGGGCTTCCCACCGTGCTCGTCCTCAACATGTCGGACGAGGCGCGTCACAAAGGCATAGAGATCGACGAAAAGGCCTTGGAGAGGGAAGTCGGGGTGCCCGTCGTAAGCACGGTGGCGGTATCGGGCGTGGGGATCAAAGAGTTGCTGCGGGCCATCGGCGAAGCCAGGATCGTAATTCCCCATCACTCTTCCAACGAAGAGCGATGGCAGAGGATAGGCGAGATCGTTTCGAGGGTCCAGCGCATAAGTCACCGCCACCACACGTTCAAAGACAGGATCGAAGACATCAGCGTTCACCCCCTCTGGGGCGGCATATTGGGAGCGTTCGTTTTAGCGATCAGTTTCCTGTCAATTCGATATATCGGAGAGGGCCTCATAAACTACGTGCTCGACCCGATCTTCGACGCCTTCTGGCTCCCACTGCTCGAGAGGATCTCTACCGCCCTCGGCGGGGAGGGCCTTTTGCACAGCCTGCTCATCGGCTCGCTGATAGAGGGGAGAATCGACCTCGAGCAGAGCTTCGGCGTGCTCTCCACAGGGGTGTATGTGCCCATAGTCATGGTTTTTCCATATGTCTTGGCGTTTTATGCCGCCTTGAGCATATTGGAAGATATAGGCTATCTGCCCAGGCTCGCCGTTATCTTCGACGCACTCCTCCACAAGCTCGGACTCCACGGCTATGCCATCGTGCCGAACCTGCTCGGGCTCGGATGTAACGTACCGGGCATCATGGCCACCCGCGTTCTCGAATCCGAAAGGGAGCGGTTTATAGCCTCCACGCTCATCTCTGTGGCTGTTCCATGCGCCGGCCTTCAGGCGATGATATTGGGCACCCTCGGGACATACGGCCTAAAATACGTCTTGACCGTATACGGAACGCTCTTCGCGGCGTGGCTCATCTTGGGGCGAATACTGCATGCAGCGCTTCCCGGCTACAGCCCGGAGCTCATAGTGGAGATCCCTCCCTATCGCCTGCCGAGGCTCAGAGGATTTACGACCAAGCTCTTTTTCCGGGCAAAGGAGTTCTTTACGGATGCCATCCCGTTGGTTTTCGTGGGCATCTTGATCGCAGGTCTTCTCTACGAGAGCGGCATCATAAACGTCTTGACCGGCGCAGCGGCGCCGATATTCGACGGCGTTTTGGGTTTGCCGCCGGAGACTGCAGGGCCCATATTGCTCGGCTTTTTGCGCAAAGACGTGGCGGTAGGGTTTCTTCTCCCCTTGGGGCTCGAACCACACCAGCTCGTGGTGGCCTCGGTGACGCTTTCCATGACCTTCCCGTGCATCGCCACCTTCGTAGTGCTGCTCAAGGAATTGGGGGTCAAGCGCCTCCTCGAAGCCTTGGCTATCATGATAATCGCTGCGCTCGCAGCAGGGGGAACGCTGAACTTTCTCTTCTCGCTGGCTCGCTGACGGGGAAAGCTACACGCCCCATCTTCGGAGATTCCTCCACCGCCCATGGGACGTCGTAGACCGCCTCAAGCAGCTCCGGATTAACCTCCTCAGGGACACAAGCGGCCATAAGCTCGCCTTCTTTTAAAAACAATAATTCGTCCGCAAAGCGCAACGACAGGTTTACATCGTGGAGGATCACAAGGAGCGAGCGCCCTTCTAAAGTCAAAGAGCGCAGCAGCTCCATGACGAGTATGGCATGTCTGGGGTCGAGGGCACTCGTCGGCTCGTCCAGCAAAAAAATCGGCGTATCCTGGGCGAGGGTTTGCGCTATCGCGACACGTTGGGCCTCGCCGCCGGAGAGGGTCGTCACGGGGCGATCTTCAAAACCTCCCAGTTCGAGTTTGGCGAGGAGGTCGCGCGAAAGCCCGATATCGTCTTCGCTCAAAGGCCCGAAGAGGGAGGACGAATGCGGGAAGCGCCCCATGGCAACGGCCTCGAGCACGGTAAAGGGGGCGTAAAAACCGCTGCCCTGCGGCAGCAACGCCACGGCTTTAGCCAAAGCCTTCCTCGAATAGCCCTCTATGGGCTTGCCGCAAATGTGCACGCTTCCTCTTTCGGTCGGAAGTAGCCCGGCTAAAGCCTTCAATATCGTGCTCTTGCCGCTGCCGTTCGGCCCCAACAAGGCGATCAGCTTACCGGCCGCAGCGCCGAAGGTCGCACTCTTTACGGCTTTTTTCTTTCCATAAGATACGGAAAGGTTCCTAACCTCGAGCAAGATCGCGTTTCCTCCACAGGAGCGCGCAAAAGAGCGGGCCGCCGGCTACGGCCGTGATGACGCCCACCGGCAGTTCGCCCAACATACGAGAGGCGACGTCGGCATACAGCATGACGATCCCTCCGATCAGCCAGGAGATGCAGAGCAATCGCCCGTGGGCAGGACCGAAGAGAAGCCTCGCCATATGGGGAACCAAAAGGCCCACGAAGCCTATGACGCCGCAGAACGAGACGACAACAGCCGTGGCGCACGAAGAGACTAAAAGCAGGATGGCCCTCATGCGCCGCACGTCTACGCCCTGCGCCGCCGCCCTCCCTCCGCCCAAAGCCACGAGGTCGAGGGCACGGCTGTAAAACAGCCCCAAGAGCAACACGACCGACGACGAGACAAAGAGCCACGGCACCTCGCTCCACGTGACGTTAGAGAAACTCCCCAAGAGCCATAAAACGACAGTCGCGACCTGCTGCCCCGCCAAGGCTTTGAGTAGGGTAACGGCGGCGCCGAGGATGCTTCCCACCACTACGCCCGCCAGAATGAGCTTCGTGGGTTCGACGGAGTCGCCTCTGCGCCCGATGAACCACACGAGGACCAGACATAGAAGGCTCCCCGCGAAAGCGAGCGGCGTCACGATGGGCAACCCCAACACCATAGAAAGGCTGGCCCCGAAGGCCGCGCCAGAGGCCACTCCGAGCGTATACGGCTCGGCCAGCGGATTTAAAAGGAGTCCCTGGAATACGACGCCGCTTTCGGCGAGGGTCGCGCCCACCGCGACCGCAGCCAAAGAGCGAGGCAGCCGCACCTGCCATACGATGGCGTGCGCGAGCCCGCTGCCCTTGCCGAGCACCCCTAAGACCAAGGCTCGAGATATCTCTCCGGCGCCCAACGGTACGTCGCCCACAGAAATTGCCACGACGAGCGAGACTGCCAACGCAGCGGCGAAGAGAAGCGCAAAAAAAGGGGCGGAGTGTCCGCCCCCTTTTTCCCTAACGTTTCGGCACTCGCTACTGTTTTTGCAAGTCATCTACGCGGGTCTGAACGCGGTTTATTTCCTCGGTCAACTCCTGCAGCTGCCTTTCCAACTCCGTGCGCTGCTTGTTCAACTGCTCCAGCCTGCGAATGAGGCGATCCAGCTCGAGCTGCGCAGCGGCCCTTCCCCTGAAGAGCCTCTCCGGGTCGTCATGGCTCACATCCCACATGAACTCGATGCTCCTGCCTATCGTGACCGGACTGATGTTGCCGTTTATCTCAAGCTTTACAGTCTTTACGCCGTCGAGCAGGGACTTCCCTTTCTCGTCGTAGCGCGGGAAATAAACCATGCCGTCGCGCTTGCCGGAAAGTTTGAAGTTGAACCGCCTATCGTAGTCCATGGGCTTATATTTCTTGTTGCCGATCCACAGAGTGACCTGCTCGTCAAAGGGCGCCATGCTGATAGGCGAAGCGCGGTTGTCGAACTCTATTCTGAAGGGTAAATATTCTTCGAGTTGCAACGCTTTGAGCAACTCATACTTGTAGCGCTCGAGCTCGTCCTCCGTCCAAAGGTTTTTGTCCGCCTCGGCCTGGACGAGAGCCTCGATATACTCCGCGGCATAGTAAGAGGCGCTTATCCACATCTCCGCCCCGATGTCGTTCTTATATTGGTTGGTCTTGGTCCACCGCTGAAGTATCTGATCATAAGGAGCAGCGACTGCACAAGATGCAAAGGCGAAAATAGCGACCGCTATCCCTATGAGTTTTAAGTATCCCAAGCGCCCTCTTTTAAAAGTCTTCATCTTCCTTCCCCCCATATGCACCACCGAAAACCTCGTCGTTTTCATTATAGCAACGACGGGCGCAAGCTGCAACTTTCGCCTCGCACTCTGCGATAGCGCTGAGGCGCACAACGCGGACGATCAGCCTGCAGGCCAAAAGAACCGCTCAGCTCAGGAAATCGACGAGCGTCGGCTGGATTATACGGGCGATGGTGGCAAGGCTCGCCTGGTACACGGACTGGGCCATCTGGAAGCGCGTTATGGCCTCGGCCAGGTCCGTATCGGAAATCTTGCTTTGCAACTCCTGGAGGGACACGTCGTTCTGTTGCAAACGCTTCCGGCTCGTCTCGTACCGCAGTTGCAGAGCCCCTACGCGCCCGCGAACCTTGAAGAGATTATCCGTAAACGCGTCGATCTTGGGCAACAGGGAGTCGGATATGCCGGTTATGTCTCCGGAGCGCATCGCGTCGGACAAGTCCTCCAACAGGCCGAAGAAATCGGTCTCGTTTTGGTTTGCCGCCGTGCGGCGCGCCAAAACTTGATTTGACGGGCCAGAACCGCCTCGGCTTACGGACGAAGCCGTACCGCCGACCAGCACACCACCGCTTGCCTCTATCGTAAGCCCTCGAGGAGAAAAGAGGACGAGATAATCATTTCCGCTTTCGCTTGCGAGCTCGGCCCTAACGTCTTGCCCCTGAAAGCGGGCGTTGATGACGCTCACCAGCTCTTCCGGCGTAAGGCCGTTTGAGTCGAGATCGGCCTGAGCGAGGTCTATCTTGTGAGTGTAGCCGTCCACCGTGATATCGAGCGTTCCAGAGGTGGGAAGAGAAGGTTCCAGTTGGACCCTAACGGAATTGTCGATTTTGAGAGCTTC